>JAPOQD010000158.1 GCA_026710905.1 Halieaceae bacterium | reverse complement strand
TCTCCCGACGCCCTCGTCAATGAAAACAATCGCTTACACGACCACAACCGGTCGAAATCCAACAAAATTAGTTGAAAATCGGGTCGAGTTGCGGAAGTCGGGCTAGCGTTAACCGGAGTCAGCATGTCATACCAAGTACCCTCGTTCCCCGGTGTCCATCTGCCCGGCAGTGTTCCTCTCAAAGACGCGGATGAGGTGTTCAACTGGGCCAATGATTCGTTGGTTCCCTGGATTCACCGCTGCCCGGACGGGGAGACAGGGGACCGATGGTTCTGGGTGCAATCCCAGGAGGCATTCTTTATCGAGAACCCGGCACTGGAACTGGTGGAGAATCCCAAGAACCTCGGACCGATGCAAAAAAAATTTCGGGTGCGCAAGGGCATGACACCAACCTTTCCGGGTTTCAGATACCCAGATTGGGCCAAAGAATCTTACGCCCTGTTTAGCAATAAGCGGGACACGGGTGAGCTGCCACAGGAGATGCGTTTTGTCGTCACTTTTCCACACCCCATGGATGCTGTAAGAATATATTCGGTGCCCGAGGCCTTCCAGCAGATATATCCCGCCTACGAGGCCCAGGCCAAGGCATCGCTGGACGAAGTTCTTGCCGAAATACCCCATGAAGACCTCTGTATTCAATGGGACATTCCTTCGGCAACCAATGTATATTGCGGCTCCGATAGGGAGCTTGCTTTCAACGATCCCATGGAGATCCTCGAGGCCATACTCAGGGCTGTACACTGGGTGCCAGGGTCGGTGGAGTTGGGGTTTCACCTCTGTTTTGGCGACGCAGAGGCAGGCAAAGACAAGCGCGCCAAGATTCCCGCGGATGCCACCGACCTGGTCCGCCTAGTGAACGATATCGTCGCCGGCGCACAGCGCCCCATCCAGTACTTTCATCTCCCTACTTGGATTAGCTGGACCGAGCCTGAGCAGTTTGCTCCGTTGAAGAATCTGGCCCTGGATTCTGCGACTGAGCTGTCGGTAGGGGTGATCAATCTGCGCCGCGATGCGGACCAGACCCTGGAGGAGGCAGCCGAAAGAGCCCGTCGGCGGGCCAGTGCCGTGCGTGCGACCATCGGCCCCGCCGGGGTAGCGACATCCTGTGGTATGGGCAGGCACACGCCACAGCAGTTTGAATTGGCAACAGAACTGTACCGGGAGTTATCCGCAGAGATCGCTGATTGACCGCGTGATTTTATCTCACATTGCACCTGCTGCAAGCCCTTGCCCTTATGGCCCATAGGCCACGCCCTCCCTGCAATAGAGGTTGTTGACCCACTCGAGCCCAAACGCAAGATATGATGAATTGATTTATTTATCGAGTGATTAAAATCGTCCTATGAGTGTAGTGAATAACCCAAAACGGGGTGATGCCACCCGGGAGGCGCTGATTCAGGCCGCCATCGACGTGTTCGGGCACGATGGCTTTGACGCCTCCAGTACCCGTCGTATTGCTAACGCCGCCGGCGTCAATCAGGCGGCAATCGGCTATCATTTTGGCGGAAAGCAGGGTCTGTACGAGGCTGTTTTCGGCCATATTGTCTCGCAAATGCAAATCCGCATGGTACCTGTCGCGGAACGGGCAATCGCCAGCCTTGAGCTGATTCAGGGCAGTGCGGCAGAGCGACGTCACATGGCGCTCGACCTGTTGGACCTGGTGTTCAGTGCCTTTATCGACCTGTTTGGCGAGGAGTCGGCGACGGGCTGGGTGCGGTTGGTGTTGCGAGAACAGCAGGATCCGACGCCCGCATTTCATATTCTCTACGACGGTTTGATGGGACGTATGCTGCGTCTCGTGACTCACCTGGTTTCCGTTGCATCGGGACTGGATGAGGCCTCCGAGGCCTGTCGGGTACGGACATCGATGCTTCTCGGTCAGGTACTGGTTTTTCACGTGGCGCGAGGCACCACCTCACCCCACCTGAACTGGAATTCCCTCGGGCAGGATCAGCTGACATTGCTGAAGCAGCAATTTCGCATTGCGCTCGAGGCGCAATTTCCCCGGGGAGTAAGCACATGAAGAAGATGGTCATTCTAATTTTGGTCGCTTCGGCGGTTGTCGGCGCAGCGTACTGGCAGTGGCCGACGGAAAACGATGAACAGAATTTGACCCTGTACGGAAACGTGGATATCCGTGAAGTCCAACTCGGTTTCCGGGTTTCCGGGTTTCCGGGTTTCCGGGTTTCGGGCAGGTTGGCGCAAATGCATTTTGAAGAGGGAGATCAGGTGGCTGCCGGTGACGAAATGGCGACACTGGACGCCCAGCCTTTCCGCCAAGGTGTGGCGCTGGCCAACGCCCGCGTCGCGGAAGCGGAAGCGCGCCTGTTGAAGCTGCGCACCGGTTCTCGAATGCAGGAGATCCAACAGGCCCAGGCGCGCGTGGATGAGGCCGAGGCAGCCCTGGAAAACGTCGAACGGGAGTATACCCGGCAGATCGAGTTGACCGCTAAAAAGCTGAGTAGCCAGAGCCTATTGGACACTGCCATAGCCCGGCGCGATCAGGCGGCAGCACGCCTGGAGGCCAATAGGGAGGCCCTGAAGTTGGCACTGGAGGGGTCACGTACCGAGGATATTGCCGCCGGGGAAGCTGCTCTGGCAGCTGCCCGGGTACAGCTGAGCCAGGCGCAAACACAATTGGACGATACCCTGTTGCGGGCGCCCAGCAACGGCATTATTCTCACGCGCGTACGCGAGCCGGGGGCTATCGTCGCTAGCGGATTACCGGTGTACAGTGTTTTTGCCACCTGGCTTGCCGGTGAAGGGCTGGCGCCACCGCCGCGGATATCCCTGGAGCAGCGCTTCTGGTTCAATCCCGAATTGCAGAGCAGGGCCATGTTGATACCCGGGTCCATCGCGGTGGTGATGACAATGATCGGCACGCTATTGACGGCGCTGGTGGTCTCCCGTGAGTGGGAGTGTGGATCCATGGAGGCGATCATGTCCACCCCCTCGCGCATAAACGAGATTGTACTGAGTAAAATCCTGCCCTACTTCCTGCTTGGTGGACTGGCAATCGCTGGCTGTACCTTCCTGGCGGTGGTGGTGATCGGTATTCCACTGCAGGGTAGCTTCGGTGCGATCATATTGCTGAGCGTCGCGTTCCTGTTTCCCGCGCTGGGCCAGGGATTGATGATTTCCACCCTTGCCAAGAATCAGTTTGTCGCTTCTCAGACGGCGGTGATGACGGGTTTTCTGCCCGCCTTCCTGCTGTCGGGTTTCCTGTTTGAAATTCAGAGCATGCCCTGGGTTATCCAGCAACTGACCTACGTCATCCCCGCCCGGTATTACGTGTCCAGCCTGCAAACTGCCTTTCTGGCCGGTGACGTGTGGACTCTGTACCTCCTCGATATGGCAAAAATGGTAGCTGTCGGTTTCGTGTTTTTCGGCATCACGCGGCTGAACTTGCGGGAGCGACTCGACTGATGATTGAACGTCTGTTGGCGGCAATTCACAAGGAGGCCCAGCTGTTCCTGCGCGACCCCAAGAGTCGCGCCATGTTGTTTGGATTGCCCGTGATGCAGGTTCTGATATTCGGACTGGCTGCTACCCTCGACGTGAATAACGTCGAACTGGCGATCGTCAATGACGATGCGGGCAGGTGGTCGCGGGAGATGATTCAGCGGGTTGAATCGGCAGGTTTCGTGGCAAATACAACCCACCTGGATAACACGGCCGAGCTGAAATCGATGATTGAAACGCGGCAGGTGCTGTTGGGGCTGCATTTCCCGGCGGATTTCTCGCGCAAGGTGTCAGCGGGAACGCCCGCCGGGGTGCGCGTGGTCATCGACGGGCGGCGCGCCAATGCTGGTCAGGTCGTCTCGTCGTATCTCGGTGCCATGGTTGCGGAGCTCGGTGCGGAGCTGGAGCAAGATCGCGGTGTACCACCGATTCCCGAGGCCGTTTCCCGGAACTGGTTCAACGCCAACCTGGATTACCGCTGGTTTATGGTGCCCAACTTGTCGGCCACCATGTCGATGATTATCGCGCTGATGATTACTGCTCTGTCGATCCCCGGGAGCGGGAGCTGGGCACCTTTGACCAGTTGCTGGTGTCGCCAAGTACCCCACTGGAAATCATCGTCAGCAAGACCATTCCCGCGATGGTCGCGGGGGGCATTGTAGGCTGCATTATTGTGATCATTTCCATATTCGGGTTTTCGATTCCGTCTCGGGGAAATCTCGGGTTATTCCTGGCAGCAATGTTGCCTTTCGTGTTTTCCACGGTGGGTTTTGGGTTGGTAATTTCCTCGGTGGTGAACACCCAGCAACAGGCCATCCTGGGGCTGTTTTTTGCCCTGATGCCTTTTATGTTGATATCAGGTTTCGCCACGCCGGTGGAGAATATGCCCACCTGGCTGCAATACGTGGCGGAAATAAGTCCGTTGAAGCATTTCCTTATTATCGTGCAGGGCTCGTTTCTCAAGTCCATGCCGCCGGAGGAAGTGTGGTGCAACACCTGGCCGATGTTGATCATTGCCGCGGTGACCTATACCAGCGCCACCTTGTTTGTGGAGCGGCGACTGCAATAGTCAGTTCGGTGTTGCTGTCAGCTTTGGATAGGGCCGTAACAATAACATCAGGACGGTGGCCACGGTGGCTAATCCCAGAAGAACCGTAAGTGCACCGTCGTAACTGCCATTGTTGTCGTGGAAATTACCGAGGTAGAGTACCCCGGCAGCAGAGCCGACCTGGAAGCCGGCAAACATGACACCGTAGATCGCCCCGAAGGATCGCTGGCCGAAGTAGCGGCTCACGATATAGGCGATCTCGCTGATTTCGGAGCCGATAGCCAGACCGATAAGCACGGCAGCCAGCAGCACCACCGGGCCCACGGCGCCACTGGCGAGAATAGCCAGCCCAATTATCAATAGCGACAGGAAGACGGCGGTGATATAGGGCGCGAAGAACCGGTCCATCAGGTATCCGGACAGGAGACGACCGCAGATCAATCCAAGACCGAGCAGGCTCATACAACGCGCTGCGACTGACGCGTCTATGCCACGGTCAATCAATAATGGCACAAGGTGCCCGAGCACCCCGGTCATCACCACCCCAGCCAGTGCGAAAGAGACCAAGATCACCCAGTAGGTCGGGGTGCGTATGGCCTCGCGGCCGTTGAGACCCGTAGCATCCGCATCTGCTTCTGCAGAAATTTGCTCGCCTTGACTAAGGCCGTCGATTGACTGGTTCAGGTCTGCCGGTGTGTCACGCAGTAGGAAATATGTTACAGGGAGTGAAATGCCAAGAATCATCAGTGCGAAGCACAGATAGGCTATTCGCCAGCCCCATGCGTCAATGAAGATCTGTCCGAGTGCAGGCACCACGGCGGTACCCACGCCAAAACCGCACAGGGCGATACCCAGGGCCAGCCCGCGCTTGCGGAAGAACCATGCAACGATCACGCGGGAATAAGTGAGCGGTACGGTGCCAGCACCTAGCAGGGCGATCAACAGGTAGGTGAGCTGGAAATGACGTACGGAGCCGTCTATCAGGCTGAGTGAGGCCACGCTGAGGCCCATCAGCACAATAGAGAAAACCACCACACGACGCACGCCAACGCGGTCGACCAAAAGTCCGATCAGCGGTGCAGTAACAATGGCTGCCAAATTGGCGAGGGTCAGCGCCAAGGACATGGGCCCGCGCTGCCACCCGAATTCCGCCTGCAGGGCAGGCAGGAAGGTGCCGAAGATAAACGTAGTGAACATGGGATAGTTCAAGCTGAGTCCGACAAAGCAAGCCAGGACATTCCACCAGCCGTAAAATCTTCGGGTCATCCCGTACGCTCCTATTGGCGCAATATCTCCATGAGTTATCTTGCTTCCAACCTGGCGATTGCGGCTATGAATGCGTCGGGTTGCTCAACCGCGCTGAGGTGGGCGCAGGGAGACAGAATCTGCAGAGTCGATCCGTTAATACGGGCCTGTAGGTCTTCGGCATGGCTCACCGGGGTGGCGTAATCATCTTCGCCCACCAGGATGGCGGTAGGCACTTTGATACTTGATACCGTTTCCCGATAGTCGAAGGCGCCCATAGCGTGACATGTGGCCTGGTAGTTCGTCACGTCGTTGGCTACAAAAATATCGATCAGCTGGTCGACGCGCTCGGGTCGCGACTCGTGCAGGTGGGGCGTGAACCAACGGTCACGTTGAAACTGGCCCAGCGAGGGCAGTCCAGCGTCGACGGCTTTCTGCGCTCGCACGGCCCAGGTTGCCGGGGCATCCGCGCCGTACCAGCAGGTCGTATCGGCCAGCACCAGGGCGCGAACCCATTGCGGGTGGCGTGCCGCGAGTGCCTGGGCCACGCAGCCACCGAGGGACATGCCCACCAGAATGACCTGCTCGTCTGAACACAACTCTTGCAATAGAGGCGGTAGGTCGTCGGACATCGACTCGAGGCTGGTTGGGGGTTCGCCTGCGCTGCGGCCGTGGCCGCGCAGGTCTGGCGTGATGACGGTATGATCCTGCGCCAGCCGGGTTGCCACCTCGTCCCAGACCTGGTGATCGAGAGCCAGGGAGTGCAACAGCAGGACAGGGGAGCCGACCCCGGGAGCGTAGACTTTCGCGTACAGGCCGGAACTGGAATGATGGTCAGTCATTGTTGGCTGTCCCCGGGCGCGACTTCCTCCTCGATGACCCGCAGGCCGGATACCACGTTATTGAGCGTCGCGGACGCCCCCATGGTGACAAACACGGCATGTTGCAGTTGCTCGGCAGACGCCCCTAGTTTTAGAGCACGGCGTACGTGGGTTCGCAGACTGTCCCAATCGGCAGTGGAAGCCAAGGCTCCCACCAGGACATACTCCGCAGTCAGTTCGTCCAGGGGACCATCGTTCATCACTGCTTTGCGAAGTTGTTGAAAACCGCTGACGGCTTCCCCGGAAGCGCGGCCAAGTACCTCCAATGGTCTGTTTCCCATGGTGAACTCCTTATCGATATATAATGTATTAAGGATACATTTTACGCGCGCCGGCATTGCTCTGTCCAGCAAGTGGGTCGTAGAATGCATAATATATCCATTTGACAGGTGAACCCGATGGTTAAATTCGAGACCGTTAGTAAACAGACTCTCGCGGATGTGGTTTACGAAAAATTACATGAAGCGATCATGCGCGGTGATTATGCGGATGGTGAGGAACTCAATCAGGTGGGCCTGGCCGAGCAATTCGGCGTATCACGGGTGCCAATTCGTGAAGCCCTGTGGCGGCTTGAGGCGGAACGCATGGTGGTGGCCAGTCCCCAACAGCGCTTTCGCGTGGTGGAGATGACACCACAATCGGTGCTTGAACTGGCGGATATACGTGAGATGCTCGAGGTATACGCATTGTCCAAACGTGTCGGGCATTACAGCGAAGAAGAAATCGAGGAATTACGCCGGGCCGCTAACGTGATGGCGAAGACAAAAGACAAGGAAGACTGGCTGATGGCGGACCGGCAGTTCCACCGCCTGATTAACGGTGTTAATACGCCAGTAGCCATTATGATCGATGGCGTTCGCTCTCAGATACATCGATACCTGCAGGTTGTAGTCAGTAGCGAAGAGCGTCGCAAGGAAGCACGAGAAGAACATACGGCTCTGCTCGATGCAATTGAGGCTGGTAATGTCCGCTCCGCGGAGAAAATTCTTCGACATCACATTTCAGGCACACGCAAAATACTGCAAAAACACCTGTAATCTATCTGCACAGGAGTGCGGGGGAGTAGACAGGGAGAGTCGCACAGTGTAATGTATCCAGTATTCGTTATCCCTGAGTAGAAATATACTGTGGCCAATAAAACGCATGCCTGGATAGGCTGGGTAGAGGAAGAAGACGCCAGCGGTGCCGTCGCCGAGACCTATAAGCGGGCGCGTAACAAGTTCTCTTTCGTCCCCGATGTGGTGAAAGTATTCAGTATTCGGCCGGAAGTGGCTGAGGCCAAGGATCATTTGGCGGAGGTGCTTCTCGGAGATGCCTCCACGCTGGGTGCACGCCGGGCTGACTTGATCGGGACGGCAATCTCAGGCATGAATCACTGTGAGTATTGCGGTACGGCACACAGTGGATTGCTGGCTACGCGTGGCGATATGGATGAGTCTGAGGCAGTCCAGGTTTATCGCGATTGGCGCAAAGCCGAACTTGATGAACAGGAACTCGCCATGCTGGCCTTCGCCGAAAAACTGACGTTTACACCGGCCATGGTAGAAGAGGCGGATATCGAATTGCTTCGCGATGCCGGCTTCACCGATGAAAATATCTTTGACATCGTGTTGTTATCGGCCTACCGGAATTTCATGAACCGGGTTAACGACGGGCTCGGTGTCATGCCCGATCGATTGGCGGGGCGCTTTGGTGAATCCCTACTTAAAGCTATAGCAAGCGACACGTAAGAAAGAGGACTTCCAATGCCTATTAGTTCCAGCGATCCAGCCAGCCAATTCCCTCTCGACAGGGTTGTCGATAATCGCCTCTATACGGATCCCGAGGCTTTTCAAGCGGAGAAGGACAATATCTTCTCCAAAGTCTGGTTGTTCGCCTGTCATGAGAGTGAGTTGCAAAACTCCGGAGACTATATAACCACCCACATCGCCGGTGAGCCGGTCCTGCTCTGTCGCAATGAGGACGGCGAACTGCGTGCCTACGTCAATACCTGTCGTCATCGCGGTAGCACGGTAGTGCTCGAGGAAGCTGGTAATTCGCCGAAATTTCGCTGTCCCTATCACTTCTGGGTGTACAACCTTGACGGTGAGCTGACCGGTGTTCCGCACGAAGAAGCCTACGAGGGTACCTGTTTTGAGAAAGGCAATTTTCCGCTGATCCAATTGAGGGTGGATTCGGTACTGGGCCTGGTGTTTTTGAACTTTGAGGATGAACCGATGCCATTGCGGGAGTTTCTCGGTGAGCGTTTGATATCCGATCTGTCTCAACCCCTGGCCAATGCAGATTTTAGTGTCGTTGCGAAGTCCCAAACCGAGGAGTTTCCCCTGAATTGGAAGATGTTCGCTGAGAATTCCCGGGATGGCTACCATGTGCCTTTTGTTCACCCTTTTTTGCGTAAGACCAGCCCGCCGAAGCTGTATCACCTTTATGAAAACGGGCATGCAATTCAGAATCTCGGCATCGACTGGGAAGGGTTTGACGGCTGGGATATGGAAAAGGTAAAGGCTGATCCGTTTCCCGGTCTGGAAACGGGTGTCGGTTACATAGTGACCTTTTTTCCAGATACCACGCTCATGTTGCGTTGGAATATGATCTCCATAGATTCACAACAGGTAATCTCCCATGATCGGTTGCGCTTTGAAAACCGCACTTTGGGCCTGGTTGGCGACGACGAGGCGGCGAAGGAAGTGCGCATATGCAACCAGCGCATGTGGTTTGGAAATCCTGTAGAAACCGAAGACCGACCCATCTTTCTCGCTCAGCAGGCCGGTGTGCAAGCGAGCCGGCCGCGTTACAGTATTATCGCACGTGGCAAGGATGCCACGACAGGTACCCGCGGTGACGATAACCGCCTGAGACAATTCTGGGTTGTCTGGCGTGAACTGATGGGAACGGGAAATAGCAATTCTCTGGAGGGGATGGAGTGAGTCTGCATGCTGTAGAACGGCTGTTGTTTACACTCAATCGAGACAGTGATAAGGCGGATCGCTTCCTTAACGAGCGCGCGAGTTTTATTGATGCCGAGAAGTATTTCACTGACGAGGAGAAGCGCATGTTCACAGATGGAGACGTTCTCGCTCTGTATCGCCACGGGGTGCATCCCTTGTTACTAGTGCAGGCCAGTCGTTTTTTCGGCATGGATGGCAAACAGTTTCATGAGGTGTTGAAGCCGGCGGTCGGGGAGCGCACGGCATGAGTGTGGTGGCCTCGGTCTGCATGGGCCATGCACCGGGCATGATGGGTTGGCCTGAGCGGGCACCCAAGGAGCAGCGCGAACGCCTTTTTGGCGCAATAGCTGAAGCCGGTCAACGTGTTATGGCTGTTGAACCAGACGTGCTGGTGCTGGCCACTTCAGAGCATTTTGCGAATTTTTTTGATATCCGGCCACCGTTTTACCTGAATATCGGTGAACAGAGCGAGGGACCTGCGGAGAAGTGGTTGGGCGTGGAGCGCCGTGCGGTGCCGGGGAATGCCAGCCTCGCGGAGCGCATGTTGGAAAGTTCTCTCGAGAAAGGCTTCGATATCGCCTATGGCCACGATCTTCTGCTGGACCACGGATCCATCATCCCGCTGGAGTTGATGGCCATTCACCGCGAGACCCCGGTAATTCCAATTATTGTCAACGGCCTTTGCGCGCCGATGCCGACCTTCACCCGCTGCGGTGAGTGGGGGGAGTCACTGGGTGAGTTGCTCCAGGCAGCGCCAGAGCGCGTTGCACTGGTAGGTTGTGGCGGATTGTCCCATTGGCCCGGGATGGCGGAGCAGGGCAAGATCAGTCCGGTGTGGGACAGAGCGGTACTCGACGGCCTCACTGCAGGTGATCGCAGCGTGCTGACTGAACCGCCGGAGACGGGTTGGGATGAGGCCGGTCCCGGCGCGCACGAGTTACGCGCCTGGACCATTACCGGTTTCGCCACGCCTCCCGCCAGGGCCGAAGTGCTGGCTTACGAGGAAGCCGTGGCATGGGGCGGGGGTCTGGCGGTGGTGGACCTGCTGCCACAGCAGTGAATCAATTCGACTGACACTGTCCAGGAGGATACATCAATGTGCCATGAAGATTATCAGGGATCGGGCGAAGTTGGTGAACCACCGCTGGATTCATCCTACCCGGTTGGAGACACGCAGATTCAGTCCTGGACCTATACACCAGGGGGGGATTCCCGGGGTGTGGTGATCGTGGCACCGGACATCTGGGGCCCCAATCCGTTTTATCACGAGCTTTCACGTATGCTGGCCGGGCAGGGCTACACCGCCGTATTGATCGACTTTCTCAGCCGCTGCGAGCCGATGCCGCCGGATCCCCCGCGCGAACTGGGTATGAAACGTCTGGCCAACCTCGATGAGCCTCTGAGCATGGCCGACCTCTCTATCGGCATTGATCGGGCCAGGGAAACTACTCATGGTCGGGTGGGGTTGCTGACTTTCTGTATCTCGGGTATCCATGGCTTTAACCTGACTACCGAGCGGGACGATCTGGCAGTGGTCAGCTATTACGGCTTTCCGCGCGGGGTACCATTTCCACCCGACAAGGCGGGCCCCGGGCGGGTTCCCTCAGTACAGCCCATTACGCTCGTTGATAAGATGCGCGGCCCGATACTCGCCCTGTGGGGTGATCAGGACAAGTCCATTCCTCCCGATGTTGTAAGGGAGTTCAGCGACGCGCTGATCCCGCGCGACATCGACTACCGGTGGCATCTGTATGAAGGGGCCGGACACGGATTCCTCAGCGGCTTGCTGGAAGACAACAGCGATTCCGAGGCGGCCCGTGATGCCTGGAAGCGAACCCTGGAGTTTTTCAGTCGCCATGTGGCGGCCCCGATCAAGGAGACGACATGAAGATCCTCAAACCCGACCAGGTACACACTACCGTGGGTAGTTCTATGCTGGACGCCGAGCGGCTGCGAATGCGTGGCCGCGATGTCCTGGAAGAACTGCTGGGTAAGATGAGCTTTTCCGAGGCGTTCTATTTTATCGTGACCGGACGCGACCTGACCCCGGAACAACTGCGCCTGTTTGATGCCTGCCTAATCATTCTGATGGATCGCGGCATTACGCCCCACGCCCTGGTGGCCCGGGTAGCGCACGCAGGTCTGCCAGAAGATACGCAACTTCCCATGATCGCTGGCACCATGATGGTCGGAAACAAATTCGCAGGGACTTTGTCCGGCGCCGGAAAGCTGTATCGCGAAGGCGCGGCATACGGTGGCGACAAGGTTGAATGGGCAGCGTCCGTGGTGCAGCGCTTTCGGGAATTGCGCAAGCCGGTGCCGGGCTATGGTCATCCCACCTATACCGATGTCGACCCCCGGGCGGAGCGTATTATCGAAATCGCCGCAGAAACCGGCAACAGCGGCCAGTACGTGGAACTAGCGCGACTACTGGCCAAGCAGATAGAGGCCGCCCGTGGAAAACCCATGGTACTCAATGTAACCGGGGCACTGGGCGCGGCTTTGAACGAGATTGAGTTTCCGGTCGAAGTTATGCGTTCGGTGGCGGCCGTAAGCCGCGCCGCGGGACTGGTAGGTCATATCTATGAAGAAATGCACAACCCGATCTTTCCCGCCGTAGTGGATCTAATTGGCAATATAGAGTATCGCGATCCCGAGTAATCCTTGCTTGCTCGATTCAACTTTGTAGTGTATTGTGGATACATTATTCATTATTAGTGCAGCGCTACTTTGGGCCTGCACAACTTACTGGGAGATATAGTTCATGCCGGCCGGAGAAACCTACAACCGATCAGACGCCCGCGCCTGGGCACACGAAAACTACGTTGGAGCTTGCGACGTCATCCTGCCCAGTTTCAAGTCGGACCTCAGTGGGCTTAACGAGGCCGGTATACGCCACGACGTGCGTCGGAATATGGAGTTGGGTTTCTGGGGCGCGCTGCTGGTATCGGAATGCGGCACCACCCCTGATGAGATGCGCCAGTTCATGGAGATCGCCGTCGACGAGGCCGGTGGAGAGCATTACTTCATGTTGCACGGTGCCTTTGATACCGCGAACGACATCATCAAGATGACCAAGGACGCTGAAGCCATTGGCGTGGATGGAATGCTGCTGGGGCATCCCAACAGTTTTTACCCACAATCACCGAAAGATATTCTCGATTATACGCACTACATCTGCAGTAATGTGGATATCGGTGTCACCCTGTTTGCCGCGCACCACTTCAATTTCGATCGCGTGGATGTCAGTGGTTACCCCACGGAGGTAATGGTTGAGGCTGCGAAGACCGAGGAAAATGTGGTGGCAGTCAAGTACGAGGTGGGCCGGCCGGGGGTTGTCGGTACCTATGAGTGCTTCAAGGCACTGGCCGGCACCGGCGTACTGGTGTCCGATCCCTTTGAGCCATCCTGTCCGCTGTGGACCGAACTTTTTGATATGCCGTGGATGGGCACCAGTAACTACGAATACTGGGGGGATCGTATCCCGAAGATGCTGGATGCCTTCAACAACGGCCGTCGGGAGGAAGGTATGGAGATCTACTGGCAGATACAACCAGCGCGAACTACACGCCTGGCAACCCAGGCCACGTTCGGTGGCGCTAATTTCATTCACCGCTACCTGTGGAAGTATCAGGCCTGGCTGAATGGGTTTAACGGTGGTCCATTGCGCCAGCCGGCGATGAAGCTGTCTGACCCCCTGATGGCGCGGGTGAAGGATGGGCTGAAGAAAGCCGGCCTACCTCACGACGTGGAGTCCACCCCGGCTGATTATTTCGCCAGTCGCAATCCTGCCTGATCAGTACTCTGGCCCAGGTTGACAGGAGAAACACCCTCATGACGATCCTGCTAAACCACAACGATATAGAGGGCATCTGTTCTCCGCAATTGGCATTCGATGCCATGCAACGCGCCTTCACATTGGAGGGCAATGGTGAAATCGGCAAAACGATTCGCACTGATGTGGAAACATCTAACGGTTGGTTGCGGCAGATGTCCGTCTCTGCTGACGGTCTGGGATGTTTCGGCTTCAAGGCCATGAACCTGACCCGCGGTGTCGGCGTGCGTTACGCGATATGGCTCTATGATGCAAAGACCGGCGATTTGCGCGTGATATTGGATGCCCGACATTTGACGGGTACCCGCACGGCAGCCACCACTGCCGTCGCCACTTCGTATCTCGCTAATCCAGTGGTGGAGCGTGTGGCCATTATTGGCAGTGGTTTCGAGGCGCGTGAGCACCTTGTGGCCTTCCACAGTCGCTACCCGGAAGCAGAGTTCGCAGTATACAGTCGCAGCGCCGACAACCGGGCCGCCTATATCGAGCGCATGGCGGGTCTGAATGCCAATCTGCGTAACTGTGATTCGATGGAGACGGCGCTCGAATACGCATCCGTGGTGATCCTGGGTACCAAGTCTCCTACGGCCTTTTTTGAGGCAGGCCACATTGCCCCAGGTGTGCACGTCAACTCTATCGGTGCCGCTCGCCATGACCAGGCAGAACTGACCGTGGATGCCTGCGCCGGTTTCGATCTGCTATGCTGCGACAACCCGGGCTCTGTGCTTTCCGAGGCGGGCGATGCAGTGGCTGCAGTTGAGGCGGGGGCCATCGATCAAGAATCTGCGATCCCGCTTGCATCGATAGTTGCTGAGAAGACTGCAGGTCGCACGGGGCTGACTCAGGCTACCTTGTTCAAGTCGGTGGGAACCGCGGTACAGGATATCGTGCTGGCGCAGGCGCTGGTGGAAGAGGCGGAACGTCTCGGACTTGGAACTCCACTCGACGGCTTCCCCTCCCTGAAGGCATTTTAAGGCAACGATGGAGGCGAGTAGTTTGTCCCAGACCACAATTGAAAAAATTCTGTCTCGGGCCGGCGGTGGCCAACCGGTCCGACCGGGTGATGTCGTGGTCTACGACGTGGACCGGGTGATCATGATCGAGATTCAGTTTCGCATGGGTTGGGTCCAACCGCTGAAGATCTATGATGCCAACAAGGTCTCGCTAATTTTCGATCATGCCTCTCCCGCCGGCTCAGTCCAGGATGCTAATACAGGCAATGTCGCGCGGGGCTTTGCCAGAGATTTCGGGGTAAAAGACGTCTACGATGTGGGCGATCATGGTATCGCCCACCAGGTTATCGCCGAGAATGGCCTCGCTCTTCCCGGCCAACTCCTGGCTTGCGCCGATTCTCATTCAACGGCGGGTGGCGCTTTCAACTGCGCGGCCCGAGGCCTTGGGCCTGCCGAGATGATCCAGATTCTCTGTACGGGCAAGACCTGGGGCATTGTTCCTGAAACGGTACGCTACAACCTCGAGGGCAGCTTGCCCGCATCGGTTTACGCCAAGGATATTTTTCTATACATCGCGGGCAAGTACGGATCGGTGGCGCAGAACAAGGCGATAGAATTTTCCGGGCCGGGTATCGAGGCTCTGTCCATGGGTGAGCGCCGCGTGCTCTCCACTCAGGGGGTGGAACTGGTCGCTGAGTACACCTTGTTTCCCTGTGATGAAATGGTGCGCTCTACACTGGCTGCGCTTGGTATCGAGGACTATACGGCAGCCTGGTCAGATGACGACGCCGATTTTGCTTTTGAGGACAGCATTGATATGAGCGACATGGAGCCGCAAATTGCGGCCGCTGACTATGTTTTGGAAAATACCTCGCCTGTTGCCCAGTTCGAATCCGTAAAGCTCGACCAGTGTTTCGTCGGCTCCTGCGCCAACGGTAAACTGGAAGATCTCGAAATAGCTGCGAATATCGTGCGTGGTAAGCGCGTCGCCAGGGGTACACGGTTTATCGTTACTCCAGCGTCCCAACGCGTGGCGCTGGAAGCAGCGCGTCGTGGCTATACTGCGGATCTGCTCGAGGCTGGCGCCGTGGTAACACCGCCAATGTGCGGTGCCTGTTATGGTTACGATATGGGTGTGGTGGGGGACGGCGAAACCTGTCTCACCTCCAGCACACGCAACTACAAGGGTCGTATGGGTAGCGCTGAGGCTAGCGTATTGATGGCTTCGTCTGCCACGGTGGCGGCATCGGCCATCGTCGGCCGTGTGGTTGATCCGCGCGAGGTGGCGTCATGAGCAAAATCAGTGGCCGGGTTTGGAAGTTTGGAGACCAGGTAAATACCGATCTGATTTTTCCTGGCAAGGCTTTCCGTATGTCAGTGGCAGAGCAGGCGGAAGTGCTTTTTGATACCCATCGGCCTGAATGGCCCCAACTGGTGCAACCAGGGGATATCCTGGTTGCGGGGCACAACTTCGGTATCGGTTCCGCACGGCCTATCGGCAACCCGCTATTACACCTGGGTGTTACCGCTGTGCTGGCCGACTCCATGTCGGCGATCTTCCAGCGCAGTTGTCTCAATTCCGGATTGTTTGCCATGCCGGTCCATGAGGTAGCTGAACTCTGCGAGGAAGGCGATTCGCTTGATATCGATATTGACCGGGGTATTGTCGTTAATACGCAGAATGATCGCGAGGCGAGCTTCATCCCCCTGCCGGAGCAGGTGAGGGCGATTCTCGACGCAGGGGGTGTACTGCCCATGTTACGTAGAGACGGCTACCTGCCCCTGGCCGACGATAGCACCTTACTATGAGCTTATTTGAGCGACTGCAGCAAGCGGGCAATTTCAAGCTGCATATTGGCGGCGAGTGGCGCGACTCTTCTGACGGCGCCGCGCTTGCCGTGTTCGATCCTGCCACGGAACAGTCTGTGGCTGAGATTCCCAGCGCCTCAGTGGAAGACGCTCGGTTGGCGGTGGATGCCGCAGCCGATGCATTTACAGACTTTGCTGCCATGTCACCTGTGTCCCGGGCTGAGATACTGCGCAGCGCTTACGAACTGATGACTGGCAAGGCAGACGAACTCGCCGGTTTGATCGTGCTGGAGATGGGAAAAGCCTACGCTGAGGCACGTGCCGAGGTTGTGTATGCCGCAGAGTTTTTCCGTTGGTATGCTGGCGAGGCCACTCGCAATATCGGTTATCTGAATACTGCGCCCGCGGGAGACAAACGTATTCTTGCCATACACCAGCCCATCGGTGTTTCGCTGTTGGTTACCCCGTGGAATTTTCCTGCCGCAATGGCGACACGTAAAATTGCACCAGCTATTGCCGCCGGTTGTTCCATGGTGCTCAAGCCTGCATCTGACACACCGCTTACCGCACTGGCCGTGGCGAAAATTCTTGAGAAAGCCGGCTTGCCGCCTGGTGTTTTGAACGTACTCCCCTCGCGACGCTCTGGAGAGGTGGTCAATGCCATGCTAAGTGACCAGCGCGTTCGAAATCTTTCTTTTACTGGCTCAACCGAGGTCGGCCAACTGTTGTTAGAGCAGTGTTCCCGACGTGTGGTGCGCGCATCGATGGAACTGGGGGGGAATGCTCCCCTTGTAGTATTTGAGGATGCGGACCTTGATGAGGCCGTTGCCGGCTGTATGATTGCGAAAATGCGTAATGGTGGCCAGTCGTGTATTGGAGCAAACCGGCTTATAGTGCACGAGGCCATTGCCACGGAATTCAGCGGCAAGCTATGTGATGCCATGTCGGAAGTGAAAATGGGCCCCGGAATGGAAGCCGGGGTGACTTTAGGTCCCCTTATCAACGAGCAAGCAGTGCGCGATATGGTGCGCATGACTGAGGAATGTATCGATGCAGGTGCGAGTCTGGAACTGGGCGGAAGTGCGCCGGAATCGGCGGGCTACTATTTTGCACCTACGTTAATCACGGCCGTAGCGCCTGACAACCCAATTCTCTCCCGAGAAATTTTCGGCCCAATAGCACCGGTTGTCACTTTTGAATCTGAAGAAGAAGCTATTCGTTTGGCCAATAACAGCGAACTTGGCCTTGCTGCCTATGTTTTTACGGGCGATTTTGCCAGGGGATTACGTATCTCGGAGGCGATCGAAGCTGGCATGGTCGGCATCAATCGCGGGTTGATATCTGACCCTGCCGCACCTTTCGGTGGCGTCAAAGAATCAGGGTTGGGTCGGGAGGGCTCCCATGAGGGATTGCATGAATTCCTTGAGACTAAATATATTTCTGCCGATTGGTGATTGAGCAACCGCAAGGGAAAACCGTTATGGCTGGAGCATTACAAGGCGTCAAAATTCTGGAACTTACCAATCTCGTGACCGGGTCATTGGCGGGTCAAATGCTCGGTGACCTTGGCGCCGAAATTATTAAGGTGGAGCGCCCTGAAGGCGACCCCTTTCGCGCCTGGCAGGGAGGCAAGTACTCTCCCATGTTTATGGCGCTCAATCGCAACAAGCGCTCAGTGGTGGCCGATTTACAGACCGAAGAGGGGCGGGAGATTGTATTCAAACTGATCGACCAGGCCGATGTCCTGATTGAAAATTTCAGACCCGGTGTGATGGATCGCCTGGGTCTGTCCGAAGCAGTGCTGAAAGAGCGTAACCCGGACATGATCTACTGTGCTGTCAGCGGTTTTGGCAACGGTGGCCCATATGAACACCGCCCGGCATTCGACTCAGTAGCGCAGAGTCTCAGCGGCCTGACGGGCTTGTTTGTTGACCCGGATGAACCGCAGATTGTCGGTCCAACGATTTCCGATGACATGACCGGCATTATGGCCTGTTATGGTATTCAGGCGGCACTGTTCGAGCGTGAACGTGGTGGTCCGGCCCGCCGCGTGGATGTGAATATGCTGGATGCTACGGCCGCTTTTGTCGGCGCCATGTATGTGATGCGCGATCAGTTAAAAAAGCCAATTACCCGCATGACCCGGGTGCAAGGTTCCCAGTCTTACGCGGTTAAATGTGCTGACGGTAAGGGAATCGCTTTGCACCTGTCGTCTCCGAATAAATTCTGGGAAGGTGCGGCGCGCGCGTTTGGCCGAGACGATTTGGCGGAAGACGAGGAGTTGTCGCAGCGGATGAACCGCGTGGCGCGGTACCAGGAGATACTCGACGCGTTTCAGGCGGCTGCTATCGAGCAACCCCAGGACTACTGGCTGCAGCGGCTTGAAGACAACGACGTGCCCTACGCGCCCATTTACCGGCTGGAAGAAGTTTTCGAGGATCCGCAGGTACAGTACCTCGACATATTTGCCGAGATCAGCCACCCGGAGAAGGGTACCCAGCGCTTGCCACGCCGTCCGGTCTGGTTCGACAACTCGCGTGACGATCAGCCGGTGGAGCCGGCACCGTTACTGGGCGAGCATACCGACGAAGTACTTACTGAACTCGGCTACAGTGAGGAGGCTATAGAAGCGCTTCGCGACAAGGCCATTGTGTAGAGCAGGGTAAGCCTAAATTGAGCATCAGCACTGTGGACTTCTGCACTCCGGATATCGCCGACGAACACCCGGAGGTGGTACAGGCCGTCGAGTTGCAGTTTACCAGCTATGGTGGGTTGAAGCGTTTTTACGGCCCAGCCGTTACGGTCAAGTGTCATGAGGACAATTCCCTGGTGCGTAAGGTTATCGCCACACCGGGGCAGGGTCGCATTATCGTGGTTGATGGTGGCGGTTCCCTGCGCCGCGCGCTGTTAGGGGATGTTCAGGGCGCGGCGGCTGTGGCCAACGGCTGGCGCGGCCTTGTTATCCACGGTGCCATCCGTGATGTGCAGGCGATGGCGCAACTCGATCTGGGAGTTTTCGCCCTGGGCATTGTGCCCTTGCGCACTGACAAGCACGGTGAGGGACAATCGGGCATACCCGTTCATTTTGGCGGGGTGAACATCAACAGCGGCGATTGGATTTATGCCGATGACAATGGCGTTCTGTTGGCCGATCACAAGCTGATCTAATATTGCCCTTTTGCTCACCTCGATCCTATAGCCACTTTTTTCTACGGTATCCTGAAATTAGATGTATTAAAGACAGATCAATACCTGGATGCGACCTCCAAAGTGTTGCAAAAATATGGCGGGCTCTGGTTTTATGATGAGTCGTACGTGGTTTCCCGCAAGCGGGGATAGTTATGGATGACCAGCAACTGCAAGGCGAAAAAGTCGCCGCCAGAAGAATCCGTACGATTTCGACAGAGATTGCCTCGGAACTCGTTACCAGCGGTTCCATTGAACTGATCGAAACAAATACATCTGGCTTGGTGAATGGACAAGACCTGTTGCTAAGAAAGATGGGCGTCTATGTGCCCTCACTGGCGAAACGGAGTTTCGAAACCAATCTGCCTTTGCTATGCGCGGTACGGGATGCAGGCCTCACGCCGATACCGCACCTCGCGGCCAGGCGCATAAAATCCACTGCCAGCCTGGAAAGTTTTATTTCCCGGGCTGTGGAGGAGGCCGGTGTGAACCGCGTGCTGCTTGGTGGGTGGCGATATTGATAAGCCGGTTGGCCCGTTTGAAGACTCCCTGGCGTTGATGCGCAGCGACATACTGCAACGCTGTGGCATTACAGACATTTCCGTGGCCGGATACCCGGAAGGTCACCCCAGGATCAGCGACCAGATATTGTGGCGCTCCATGGCGGAAAGAATTCGCTTCGCAGAAGATAATTCCCTCGGAATTTCGGTATTGACGCAGTTTTCTTTTACCCCCTCTCGCGTGACCTGGTTTTGTGACCGGATGGCCCATGAATCACCTGATGTACCACTCTATATTGGTATGGCTGGCCCGACGGATAGTCTCCAGCTCATGCGCTACGCGCGAATCTGTGGAGTCAGCACGACGATCCGGACCTTGCACAAACTTGGCAGAACCACCGCCAAACTCGCCATGCACACAGATCCGGTCAGTCAACTCCAGGCCCTGGCACATTACTGCGCCACCCACCCGTCGCACAATGTAACCGGCGTGCACCTATTCAGTTTTGGCGGGTTTGTCCGCTCGACAGAATGGATTCACGATGCGGTGAATGCTCATGCCTGATCGTTGCAGCCTCAATTTGAGCGGGATGATTCAGCGGCGGGGGAAGCGACTAGCCTCATAAATGAGATCGCGTTCCCCGTGGAAGTAATGCGCTCGGTCGCAGCAGTTAGTAGAGCAGCAGACTTGGTGGGTCACATCTACGAGGAAACGCACAACGCCATATTTCCCGCGGTGGTCGACCTTATAGCCAATATCGCGTACCACTATCCCGAGTAAATTTTCAAACAGGCAGGCTATGGCATTAGTAGGCCTCCGTTGACATGAAGCACCTGCCCGGTGATATAGCTGCTCTGATCCTCAAGTAAAAACGCCGCCGCGCTGGCAACTTCCTCCGCCGTGCCCACGCGCCCCAGGGGGATGGCAGACTCCAGCGCTGCCATACGCCCAGGTTGAACCTTTACATGGTCAAGCATGGCGGTGTCTACCGGGCCAGGCGCCAGTGCATTGGCCCTGACGCCATCAGCTGCATACTCCAGCGCGATGGACTTGATGAGACTCTCAATTCCGCCCTTGGCCGCTGCGTAGGAAGCGCCACGCGCGTAGCCTTTACGGGCGTATCCGGAGGAGAAAGCAACGATGCTCGCCGGGCGGCTACTATTCTTTATAAATGCCCTGCAAGTAAGAAATGCGGCGGTTAGGCTAGCGTCCATCACGGATATCCAGTCCGTTAAAGTGGTATCTGTAAGAGCGCTCTCCTTAACCGTGCCAGTTGCGCAGATCAATGATGAGGGAGTCCCGTAAGTGCTCGCCAGCTCGCGGAAAGTCGACTCGACCGCGTCTTCATCGCTGAGGTCACAGGCAATTATACTGGTATCGGTAGCGCTGATATCGAGTGGGGCCACGTGATGTCCACGACGTTCGAGGAGCGAGCATATGGCCGAGCCAATACGGCCCGCGGCACCAGTGACGACGGTTGTGGGTGCGCTTGATTCTGTCATGACATGCCTCTATGAGTTGCAACTAAATCGTTCTAGCTGAGATAAATGGTTACGCTGCTTGCCCAGTTAAACGCAAAAGGTGTATTCTGGATACATTTTACATTGTAATCGATGCAGCGTAAAAGAACACCAGTGGATTAATGTACGGGAGGTACTATCTAATGTCGGCCTTACGACGATCAGTTCACCCCCGCCGATTTCTTCGCCAGTCGCAACCCCGCGTGAGTGAACCTAAAATATTCTGTGACTGTAGCAATACACGCAGAACGTCAATTGTCTGTGCCTGAATCTAGCGGTCCGCGCGCGAACAAGCTGCAAGCACCTGCACTGATAGCTGCTGCCGCGTAAATAGCGAATACGGCGGAGGTCGTAAATCCAATCAGGAGCCAACTGGTAACGAGTGGGCCGATTGTTTGTCCCGCGCGAGCGCAACCCGCCCAGATTGAAATTCCCATTTCCCTGGCCCGTATATCTCTCGGCGACCCAGCCAAGTTCTGCATTGGCGGTAAAAGCATTCCTTGCGCCAGCCCGTATATGACGATAGCGACGATTAGTAACGCCAAAGCGGGACTAGTAGCAAAGCCAGCCAGTGAGGCTGCCAACAATAAGAAGCCCAGCACAATCAGGGTATGCGATGTGAGCCTGATATACCCTTGTGCTATGGAACCGGCGAAGTTGCCTATGGCTGCGGTTCCAAAAACTAACCCGCGTAATCCCGGCCCAAAGTTGTAGATTTCGAGTAGATGAACTGGCATTAGTGCTACGAAACCGCCGTACATAATCATAAATGATAACAATCCTGTCAGCAGCGCAAAATGAACCTTTCTTTCTTGCTCCAGAATGCGCGCCGTTACCGCAATGGAAGCCCAGGAGAATTGTTCTCGCTTGTCTGCTCGCGGCAGCAGCACTATGGCCGCGATTGATGGAATAAGACCCAACCAAAAAACGTGAAAGCTCCAGCGCCATCCCGCCCCTTCCGCGATCAATCCGGATGCGAATGGTAATAGTGCCGAGCCTCCTGCCATGACAGCGGCATTCATACCCAGTGCTCGGCGCCGGTAAGTGCCGTCAAAGTTTTCAGCGATAAGAATGAGCACCAGGTTTATGACGCCCGCAGAGCCACAACCCTGTATCAGTCTCAGCCACATGAGTGTTGCGGTGTTCATAGCAAAACCCGACAGGCCGCCGGCGACGCTAGTTACCAGTAGCAAGATAACCAACACATTGCGCGCACCACAGCGCCCGGCCATATAGCCGGAAATTGGAGCCAGCACGATACCCGGAATGGCACCAATACCAAAGTACAGTCCTGTATCTTCAATCCTGCCACCTAGTGCCGACAAAACGTCGGGGATCGTCGGTATCGGCACGGCATTCGCTGCAACACCTACCAGTACAGAAGTGTAAAGTAACAGCGTTGAGGGCGCGCTGCTCAAGTAGCGAAATTCTTGCGTTCGTTGTCGGGTATGAGCATCGCTATGGCACGAATCTTTATTTCGGATATTTCTCCGAGCCAGTAGTTCCGCAACCCGTTGTCAATCATCTCTCGAAATAAAGTCATGTGGGGAATGACTGTCTGAGCGAAAACCATAATCTCATGCCATGCCTCTTCAGATTGATGTATGGGTCGGACTAAATTTCGCAAGTTTTCCACCGTTTGATTTAAATCGACGGTAGAGGGTTCCGAAATATTACTTATCTCATCCTGAATTTTGATAGCGCCATCTCTGGGTATTTTGTACACACTAGGCTGTCCCTGATTGGTTTTATCGGGGGTGCAGCACCTGTTGATCATTTCGATACGCACCAGTGGAAGTGGAAATGCGTGTGATCTGCGAGTCCTCGCAAGCCGGGCAGCCTAAAATTCAGCACCTCGGTCTGTTCTCTGGCTTCTAACTATTCCAGCCTTTTAATCGTTCCGTCTAAGCATTGCGTTGAGGTCATTTTAGTATATACTTACATAATGTATCCATTATTCCGAATACAATAATGAAGATAAAAAATAGAGAGCTCAATTTTGATCTGTCTGCCTCTGAAATAAAGAGTCGCAGTTTGAGATCAAATGCCTTGCGTAGTCAGTTAGTCGGTAAATCCGGCTGGACCAAACAATGAAAAGCAATCACGAGAGTAGACAGATAGGAGAGGCAGATGCTGATTAAACATTCGACACATCCTTTTGTTCGGGCGATGTATTTGCTCCTGATGGCCCAATTAGGCGCTTTCAGCGTTACCGCAATTGCTCGTACTGGGGTATTGGAAGAGACCATAGTGACTGCGCAAAAGCGAGAGCAGAATCTACAGGATGTTCCGCTGGCAGTAACCGTTCTGTCCGGGTCTGAATTGGAACTTGCGCAAGAGAATGAGATAGGGTCGCTGCAGAAGAATGTTCCTTCTTTCATCTTTTCTGAAGGCAACTCTGACCAAGAGCGGAATCTGTTGATCCGGGGTGTGGGCACGCAATCATTCAGTCGTGGTGTCGATCAGTCGGTGAGTGCTGTTGTTGATGGTCTCGTGGCAACAGGCGTAGCTGCAGCGGTACTGGACTTCAGCGATGTCCAGCGAATTGAGGTACTGCGTGGTCCGCAAGGGATGCTGTTTGGCAAGAACGCCTCCGCCGGAGTGTTGAACATAGTCACAAGGAACCCCACCGAGGAGTTCGAAGCGAAACTGGGGGCTAGCTACGGCGATGAAGATGAGGTCAAGTTAAACGGTTTTGTTTCCGGACCGCTTGGGGAAAATGTGCAAGGTAGAATTGCAGCCTATTCGAATAAACGAGATGCCTTTTTGGAAAATATATACCCCGGGGGCAAGGATATGAACGATCGAGATGAGTGGGGGGTGCGTGGCAAAATTGCGTACCAGCCTACTGAGACACTAGAAATTAAGGCCACATTAAATCACGTGGAACGCGATCAACATTGTTGTGCCAATCCCGCGTTGGAGCTGGTTCCCGGCAGCAGAGCTGAAGAGGTAGGGGTCCCCGCAGGTAATGAGAACACCAAACTGGATGATAGGGAAACAACCAGAACCGACACCAAGCTCGACAATGTCATTCTGGACGCCAACTACGACTGGGCCAACTATAGCGTTACTTCGATCACATCATACGTTGATACCAAAACGAAAGACTCCTTCCTAAGCTTTAATGTCCCTTACCCACTGGGTGTTCAGAACGATTCTGAGGATAACAGCGAACAATTTACCCAGGAGTTCCGACTGGCCTCACCAACAGGAGGAACGATTGACTATTTACTGGGTCTGTACTATTTCCACAAGGAAATAAAGCGAGAGAATACCCGGGCGCTGGATGTGTTTGGTGTAGCCGGTGCACCGATACCATTGCCTGCGCCGGGTATTATCTACCTCATTGGGCATAATAAATCGAAGGTCAAAAACGAGAGTTATGCACTGTTTGGTCAGGGAACCTGGAACTTGACCGAGCACGTTCGTCTGACTCTAGGTGCTCGATTGAATCGTGAAGTTGTTGATTTGGACCTGACGGTTGACCAGCCAGACGATCTCTATCCGGATATCCCAATACGTTTGCCGACCAGCACCCCTGGTATGATTAGTGAATCTGAATCTGATAACTCCACATCCTGGCGCTTTGTTGCAGAGTATGACTTTACCGACGAAGCTATGATTTTTGCCAGTGCGGCCAAGGGATATAAGGGGCCAGGGGCTAACACCATTCCCAATGCAATCACCAGTGACCAGCCGATCGTAGATCCCGAAATTCCCTATAGCTACGAACTGGGTGTGAAATCCCGTTGGTTGGACAATCGAATGCAGATTAACACGACGGCATTTTATACCAAGTTCAAGGATTTCCAGGCATCGGTTGTTGTTCCTGATTCAATACCACCAGTATTTGTACTCGACAATGCGGATGAGTTGGAAACGCAAGGTGTGGAAGTGGAGTTGTCCACGCAGATTAATGACAATCTGTTTTTGAGTAGTTGGGTGGCCTATGTAGACGCTGAATTTACCGACTATGATGGGGTGGCCTGTTGGCCCGGTCAACCTCCGCCCGAGTGTATAAACAATCAGCAAGATGTATCCGGAAAGCGGATTCCCAACTCACCTAAGTGGTCCTACAACATATCCGGAAATTACGTACAGAATATTCCCAGTTTTCCGCTGGAGGGATTCGCACGGTTTACTTATTATTGGCGGGACGATGTGCAGTACCAGACCACCAATGGTCCTGACACCATCGGCGACTCTGCCGGCACCTTCGATTTTTCCATCGGCGTGGAGGAGGAAGATGGTAAGTATCAGTTGCAGATATGGGTGAAAAACCTGTTTGATGAGTTCCAGGAAGTTCGCCTTGATGATCGTGGAGTCGAAATTAACGGACAATCGATCACGCATGGGCTGGCATATGACTATACCCGCCGCGTAGGTGTGTCGGCCTGGGTGCGATTCTGATAGCGCGGATTCGGGTCATGAGTAAGACAGAAATTTTTCGCAAGTATTGGGACGCCGTGGCCACAAGCGACCAGGAAGCGATTCAAGCCTTAGTGACTGATGATATGAGCATTGTTGGTCCGCTCACCCGAAATGATGGCAAGCAGCAGTTTCTCGAAGGTGTGAAACCGGTGATGAAATTTTCCCACGGCTATACCCTGCATCGTCAGTTTGAACACGGCGAGGAATTGGTATCTATATACGAAATACACGTCGGCCCACCGGCCACACCAGGCGATGTGCTGGTGGCGGAGTGGATGAGATTTCGGGATGGAAAGGTTGCGTCTACACGAATGATATTTAATGGGGCAGATTTGGCGAAGTTGTTGCCAGAAGGTCTGCGGCCAACTAGATCACCGGACGCAGCACCTTAAGTTAGAACTGCGAACTTGAAATCACCTAGACAATAAGGTCATTTCGGCTATAAGACGCCCATGTGGCAATGGAAACAAACATATACCAGGCAATTAGGCGATGTATTGTTTGGGATTTTGATACGCATGCGCATCCGAGAACAACTATCCACTGCGCGTGCACTATTGGATGGAACCACGGATTTTCTGCCAGCAGGGCATTCTCAATATCGCTTCACGGCAAGATAAACTTACCGTGATTTTGTTAAGACCGCTCATCAGCGTCTGCTCAAGCGGTTGTTAGTATTATAATCAGGCAGCACGCATTACAAATGTAAATTCAGCTACCTCATGGCGTGCTGGTAGTCCGTAGGTAGAGGCTACCTCGGAGTTTTCTACGGATTGAACATCCATGATCAGATCATCTTTTATCTCGCCGACAACCCCATCACCAATTCCTTCTAGGATTCGGTCACCCTTAAAGAATAGCTGCGTAGTCAGCGGTTGAAAACCCTCCGCATTCAAGGTCAAGTGCAAATGCGCGGGGCGCCATGCGTGATAGCCTATCAGGTGGATAAAGTCATAGATCGGGCCTTCATGAACGGCTTCGTAGGGTGCGGGGCGTACGGTAGCAACGGTTATTTCACCGGCGTCGTCTGCCTGCATCACCGCTCTCAGATTCCCGCCGGGAGCGTTTGCGTTGAAGTTGGAATAGGTACCGTCATTGCCGGCCTGCCAAAGGTCCATGCGAGCGCCAGTAATAGCCTTGCCATTCACGTCAACAAATCTTGCTTTAAAGAGTAACGGTGTACCAGGTTCGTCGTCACGCATCGGCATGCGGTAGGGCTTTTGTAGAGCAACCGGATCCGCGACATAGTACGGGCCCTGGACGAAAGCTTCGGTACCTGGCTGCCCTTTGTACTGGTTATCTACTACGGGTCCTTCAAAGTAGAGCAAGTTCAGGCCGACGAATAATGGTAGCTCTAGTTTCGCCAGCCATGCTGCTCCCATCATTAGTTCCTCGCGCGCGACGTTATTGTTCAGCAGAACGGGTGTGATCGCTTCGACGATTTCCTCGGTGATTTTCCGCAACCTTTGATTCACTTGAATTTCAGACATGATTTTTCTCCTGATTGATTTAGAAAAACTTAACGTATTGTTCGAATTACCCGAATAAGGGAGTCTATTTAGTTTTTACCTTTTCTTGATACGAACTTCATAAGCATAGGCGCAATTCTTCTCAAAAAAGATCCAAGTAATCTCATCCCAATACCCAGACCGGCGGTATTTTCTGCTGAGGCGAAACGGGACAAGTTTAGTTCCTCGCGTAGATCGCCGGCCATGATACGCATGGGCGCATCAAGGGGTAGCCCGATGGAATCGGCAATGCGATCCATTTTTTCGTAGTGGGCGACTATTCCCGCACAATCTACCACTGCTGCCAAATCGAAAGCCGTAACGATTTGGTTGCGGATATTCGGTAAATCGGACTTGTCTCCGCTCATCACCGCTGCCTCTGCAAACCTGCACAGCAATGCCGAATGAGGCACGGCTGCATTGGGGTCATCAGTACCGTCCACCGCATCAGAAAGATTAACTTCCTGGCCCGTAATTTTGCCGCCCACACGGAGCTGCATAGCATGTCCGGAAGTTCAGTAAAAGCACTCGTTTAGCGAAGATACTCGGGTGGCAAGTATTTCGACCTGAAGCCGGCTCATCTTTCCCCTGCCCAAAGTCATGTCAGTGGCATTATTGATGTCCAGGTACTCCGCCTGAGCCGCCTCAAGAAGAAGTTCCGCTTCGCGCGGGACTGAACTCAGGGCGCGAACGATATTCGGTGCGAATTTACCCCAGAGCCCCTCGCGTTCACCCGCTTTCACCGATAGTAACGGTACCCAGGCACCAATGTCTTCCAGCCCTTGGGGTTCGTAACCGCTTGGCTGACCGGGAAGTGGTTCCGGTAATTTTTGTAACGCGAGGCCAGTCGCCTTACAAAACGTGTCTACTCCAACCACCGTGGTCACAACACCGAGAAGTTCGACATACTGCTGACGAGTAATGCCAGCTTCCAATGCTTGCTCAAACATAGATTTCGCGATGCGTTGGGGGTCGGTGGTAATCCGATGAATCAACTCGACTGCTGCTGCTGACAGGATGCCATCTGATTGATGCTGACCTTTCACCGCGAATGGCGACAGTGCCGCTTTTCGCTCTTTGCAAAATGAGCAATGCTCGGCAAGACGCACCTCACTGGCGATCGCTATTCGCTCACGACCAGTCCACCAGGTTCCCGGCTCCGCTAGTACGGTCCAGGCTTTTTGGTAGGCAGCTCGGAGATCATTTCTAACTGAGATTTCCGGGTCGGTCAAAAAAGTGTTAGTCATTCAGGCTGCTCCTCATAGATTTGGCGGTTCTAGTCTTCACTCGAGCTAGCTATAATGGAAGGAGGCACTATGGGCTTATAAGTGCCTCTGGCTTTGCGTTCCGCAACTTCTGCCTTGTGCAGTGCCTTAATCGACTTGCGGCCCTGCGCCGTTCCCCGATCTACCCTCGAAAGTTGTTCTTTGTCCCAGCGCACGATACGCCCCTGAGACATTTGCATCGCAGCGTCTCCGCCAATGAAGCAGTTCGTCCCAGGCATCTCACCCATAGAAGCTACAGCCTGAAACAGAGCTCTATTCAACTTGTCTTTGAGCTTATTCCCGCTAGTCTTGGTTCCCATAATCAGCCAAGAGCGAAAGTTTCCGATGTCCTGAGGCACAAACCAGAAGTAACCCTCATTGAAACCTCCGGGTAACTCCCCGGGTCCGTGATAAACGAAATTTGGCGGAAACCAGGTGATTTCGTCGATATTGAATTCAGACGGATGGTCAACCCCTCCTTTTTCACAAAATGCATGTATGCCTTTCACGCCGTTATCCGCTTCTACTTCGTTATAGCCGACCTGGGTATGGGACTTCTGTCCGGCAAACAGAACGCAGGTACGATGCAAACAACCGACGTGGCTCATATCCAACGTGTTGTCCAGTATGTTGAGGAAGTTGTAGCCCACCTCCTTGATATCGAGAACAAATTGTTTTTGAGAGAACACTGATTTTGCGTAGGGCTGTGATTCGAGAAATGGTTTGGGTTCGCGTTCACCCATGTATACAAAGATGACCCCAGCGTGCTCCTCTACGGGGTAGGAGCGTGCCTTGTATTTCTTACACGCCGGGCTGTTTGGGCCGTCCGCGAGAAATGCCACACACTCACCCTTTCCAGTGAAGGTAAGCCCGTGATAGCGACAGGTAATGGTGCCCGGCGCCCACACACCCACCTGGCCTAGCGACAGTAGCGGGCTGCGGTGCGGACAACGGTTTTCCAAGGCGCAAGGATTGCCCTGCTCGTCCCGAAAAAATACTAGGTTTTCACTTAGCAGAGTCGTCGGTACCGGCGTGTTGTTAGGTAATTCGGTGGATTTCAGTGCGGGGTACCAATACTCCTTCAGTCCTGTGAAGGGTATTTCGTCCTGATTTTCGATGACGTAGTCCCAGGGAATATCGCGGATACTTTGGGGTTTCTGGTCGGTGCCATCAGGTCCGTAATACCACTTGATCATTCCCGCGCTGCCCGAGTGAAGGGGTTCGTAGTGGGGGTAGTCTGCAAACCCTTTCATTCCAGGGATTTTGCGCACTGAACGGATAAGGAGACGCTTAAACTGATGGCTGACACTCGTGGTCATGCGGCTAAGGACTTTGCGCTGAGGTACTGCGCGCTCAAACTGACCGGGTTGTTCCTCGACGCTCATGGATTGACCTCAAAAATATGGTTTGTTCGAGTGACTAAATATATTCGTTCGCACTAGAGCTGTCAACAGTGTAATGCCAAGTTTGAGTATCTCGTTTTCGATCATGAAGTAGTCCTAATACCATATATATCTGATTCGTAATCATAGTTCCCCGCAGAGTATGATATAAACATTTAACGCTTGACTAAATAGTTCAAGTGAACAAATAATGCATCTATGACAAACACTGACGCTGTCTCTCGCGGAGACCACACACGGGAAACCCTCATCATTTCTGCTATCGAGGTGTTTAGCCACAGTGGGTTTGATGCTGCAAGCACCAGAGCAATTGCAGTGGCGGCTGGTGTCAATCAAGGACTGATTAGCTACCACTTTGGTAGCAAGCAAAGGCTGTATCTCGCTACATTTGAATATATGTTGGACCACTTGCAGTGCCAGATAAAACCCCTGGAACAGATGGTAAGCCAAGAGCTAGCCAAAGCGGCACACGTTGGTCCCGAACGTCGCGAACTTGCGTTGAACCTCATGCAAACTGTTATGGGCGCGGTAATCGATCTGTTTAGTGAGCAAGTGGATGACAGCTGGGTGCGTCTGCTTTTACGTGAGCAGCAGGAGCCCGGCGAGGCCTACAAATTGCTTTATGATGGCGTAATGTCTCACTTGCTCTCACTGCTCTGTCGCCTGATTTCCATGGTGACCGATCTTCCAGAAGAATCCGAGGCGTGTCGCATACGCGCATTTATGCTTTTGGGTCAGGTGCTGATTCTTCGGATAGCCACGGGCGCAGCTACATGTTTTTTGGGTTGGGAAACACTCTCCGCATGCAATGTAGCAGCTTTTCGGGTTCAGTTTCAGCACAGCCTGGAATCACAATTTCCGGTGCTTCCGAGTTGCTCAACTAACGTATCCGGTGAGGCGGGCACATATAACTAACGGAAGGCAACGGTACTATTCCCGGAGGCGTGGAATGCAGACCCCCCAGACGATCTCCTAACGGAATTTGCAGACAACTAACCATCTTTCATGTTCTAGTCACAGGATCAAGCAGTGTCAAAGGCTCCTGAGCTGGCACTGTCATTATTGCCGTTCAGATGGATGGAAGAAAGTTTGATACAGTCACACATCGACGCATGCCTAGAGGGAGGTTCGAAAGATACCCCGGATGTGTGCAAGCCATTTTCGGATTGGATCCATATGAGGTAAAAGACCGAAGAATTACTGATGAAGTGCACGGTATCTTGTCTTCGGAAACTTCGCTCCCTTTTCGTACTCGAAAGGGGAGTATCAAACTATAGTGAATCTCGCTTGGCACTCAGGAGTTCAGAGTCCTACATTATGCATTTTTTTCCAATATAACCTGGGCGAAGCCGTCCCTCATCAGTGGTCTTCGGCAGCGATAGATCCTCGCTTAAGGGCCTAGCGTTCCAATATCAGGGAGTCACCTTTGGTTGGTCATTTGGCTACCTCCTACACTCAGACTATAGTTTCGAAATATCATAGGAGCGGGGAGAGGGAGCCGTGCATTCTAAGAAAGCCTGTTCGGACACTAATGGTTGGTAATAGAATTGAGGTTTATACCTATTTGAAAGTGGGTGAAAAGTCACCGGGAAAATATGGACAAGAAAAATTCTCATACTTCTGAAAAAATTCTACTCGCCGCCACAGTTCTATTTGCTCTCCATGGCTATAGCGAAGTCTCTATTAGAGAAATTATCAACCTGGCCAATGTAAACATGGCGGCTATAAATTATCATTTTGGCACGAAGCGAGAATTATACATTGCGGTGTTCAAAAGAGTTTGGGGTGCCGTTACCGAAGAATGAATCGCGATGCTGAAAAAGGGTAATGAATTGGCGGGTAACAATGCGCCACGGTTGGAGATGGTGCTAAATGCCCATATATCACCTTATATTCAGATGTGCGGGCACAGTGATGGCATTAAGAAGCTACGAATTTGTGGATTATTTGGACGTGTAGCGCCAGACGTTACTACTCAGATTTTTGAGGAGTGTATTATGCCAGTTCGACTCCAATTTTCGGAAGCGATTGAACGCTGCGCACCTGGACTAGGCAGCCTAGCATCGGCCAGGGTGCTCAGTATACTTTCGGTAACCATTGAAGGACTCATATTTGAGAAAGATATAGAACTGGAGGAGGGGTCAGGTCCTCTATGCATGCAGGTCGATGGTATTGACGATATGCTCGTGGCATTTTTCACGGCCGGCATTATATCGCTTCAATTCACTATGAAAAATTGAATCTGAACATGTGGTGCCATTCAATTGAGAACGGGGCTGGGTTTATTCCACCTGCTCTGCGAGTTTATCCATAGGTCCGGCAATTTCCTCGGGTATCTTGTTCATCAGTGCAATACCATAAAGTACGGTTAGCAGGCTGAACAAAACACCTGCAAATATGGCAACTGATTGAGTTTTCAGGTAGGCAAGAATTGAGCGGTAATTGAGACCTAAATGGCCGAGAACAGCGAAAATCATTACTAGACCAAAAATTTTGTGGACAGGGTGCATCTGAATCGTAAACGATGGTCGTTCTATCACAAACATCATCAGTCCTGAAGTCGACATGGCAATGAAGGACACGAACAGTGCCAGGGCGATAAATTTTCTGAACATTATTGAAACTCCGATTCGATTTTTTATGTGAAACTCCGTTCCGGTTCGTGCATTTGGATAGAGTATAGTTACGTTAGCTTGCTATGCAGCTCATAAATATCATGTGATGATGAGTAACCACTTTTGTGAAGACACCGAAACAATTGCGTCCTAATGACTAACCGAATTTCCTCATGACAGTCGAGTAGTAATATACGCGCGCTTAAGGGTTTCTTAGCTAAGCGTTGAGCGTCCTGTGAATTCTGTTCAAGCTTTCTCGTTACACCGTAATCTAGCAAATTGTATCAACGAGCGGGCCCTCTAAAGGCTCTTGGATTATTCTGCATACAAACGGTTGTACAGAATACTCACCAGAGAACTCAAGCTCACGTGGCCACTTGTAATATCGAAGCCATCAGGTGGGGGAATGACACCTTTTTCCTTCGCATATCGTTGATACTCTGCCACCATTCGACGTACCCTTTCAGTCTCTTTTTCAGCGAGGTCGTTACTTTCGCCAGGGTCATCTACAATGTTATACAATTCCCATCTACCATCCCCAAATGGTGCGGTGAGGCTTACCAATTTCCATTCATCTTCAAATACCACGCGATGGCCAAATAACTCAAACCCCACGTAGGGATTGAAGCGTTTGACAGTCTCCGTTTCTCCATTAAGTATTGTTAGCAATGAGCTTCCATCCATTGGATGTATAGCTCGGGTCCTGTATGACTTGCCTGGATGTTGGATTCCCGCGAGATCGAGCACACTTGGTGTAATGTCCATTATTGAGGTGAACGTATCGCTGATCTTTCCGGCGGCAAATACCTTGGGCCAGGAAATGAGGAGCGGTACTCTGATTCCGCCTTCTGCCGCAGTACCCTTGAAATAGCGTAGTGGTGTATTACTGAGTTGCGACCACGGGAGACCATAGGTTACAAACGAACCTGGATTACCCATGTTGCTCGACGTAGTGTCAGCGCCGGTTGCCAGTAATCTTGAGGCAAGGCCTCTACTGGTTTCGGGGTCGAAGGAATCGGCCCCGTTGTCCGATAGAAATATAAGCACTGTATTGTGCAGTCTGTTGGTCGATTCCAGGTACGCAACCAAGCGGCCTATATTGGCATCGAGATTTTTGACCATGGCGGCATATAGTGCCATCTTGCGAGCGGCTGTGGTTTGATCCGGTTTGCTCAAACTATGCCAGGCGGGCACTTCTCTATATCTTTTAGGGAGGGTTATTCCTTGAGGAATAACACCTGCGCTCTGCATACGCTCCAGCCTCGCCTCTCTTAAAACGTCCCATCCTTTGTCATACACACTTTGATATTCTTCAACATCTGCTTGCGAGGCCTGTAAAGGCCAGTGGGGTGCGGTATACGCTGCATAAGCGAAGAAAGGTCTGTCGCTCTCTCCGTTTTCAATGAATTTGATCAATTTGTCGGTGTAGAAATTGGTAGAGTAAAAATCTTCCGGCAAGCTAATTTCCTGATCGTTTAAATAATAGGAACCCGCTGCAGGTCCGAATGCGTTCGGAAAATGGGCCGCAAATCCACCCAAAAGTGTGAAGCTTTGCTGAAAACCTCTATTATGAGGACGTTGACCGGCTCGACTTCCGAGGTGCCATTTACCAACCATGTATGTTTGATATCCGGCGTCACCTAGTAGTCTTGCTACACTAACCACGCTGTTGTTTAGGCGGTCTTCATATCCGGGCTGTCCTCTTTGTTCCGCGGAGATGAATGCCATACTGCCCTGGCCAGCTGGATGATTGTCTACCCCAGTTAACAACATGGCCCTTGACGGTGCGCAGGAAGAGGCCGCATGAAAGTTTGTAAAAGAAACACCGCTGCTGGCGATACTATCGATATGAGGTGTATCTATTTCGCCGCCGAATGCTCCAATATCGCTAAACCCCAAATCATCGGCAACGATTAGTAGTATATTGGGTGAGCCAGTTAAATCTGTGGTGGCGTAGGGATTCTGGCCTGCGCCAAAGAGATCGATGGGTTCTTGCCCACATCCTGCTATGGAGCCTAAGGCAATGGCTGTGAGCAGGCGCATGGTAGTGTACCTGAATGTTATAGCCAGCCCTTCGGTATACAAGCCTATTCCTACTAATAAGCGGTTACCCTCCATTCTAGAAATCATCCAGTTTTCCTCGACTATTGGCGACGCAGGGGCGCTAAACTCAAGGCATCTTCTGGACAAGCCTCGACACACATATTACAGGCATGACAGGCGATCGGATTGAGCAGTTTGGCTTGGTCGCCACCGTGGACCCAGGTCTTGAAGCGGGCAACTATCGACAATGACTTTACTTCTTTGCGCGTCAACGGTTTGATCTCAAAAACACCAAACGGGCAAACGCGCACACAATCCGCTTTACCTTCACAGCGATTGCGGTCAATAGTAGGCGCTACGCGGCCCGATATATTTCCGCATTCTGTGTTGGGTATGTCGTGCATTACTGCCGCGGGTTTACTTAGAAAAGGCGTGGATGGAATACTCGCGGTCTCTGCGAAAGGCGCGCAGTTTGTCAGGATCGATCTTCATCGCCATCCCTACCCCCTCCTGTAGATGTAATTCAAAATCTTGGTAGTTGGCGCTGGTCTCACAGATATCTTCCGCCACCAGCAAGCCGCCAGCTAATTCGCCGCCATAGGGCAGATCTCTCAGAGTGGCGCACAATTGCATATTGGCGCCGGCACCGTATGAGGGCTCCAGGAATGTACCCATGTATAGCGGAATGCCCGCGGCCAGGGCCATATCCGCAATTAGTTTTGTCCTGCGGATTCCCCCGGATTTCATGATCTTGAGAGATACGAGGTTGCCGGCGTTAGTTTTTGCTACGCGCAGCATATCCTGTTCCGTACACACGCTCTCGTCCAGCAGGTGCGGTATATTGATCGCCGCAGTCAGTCTAGCGGCGGCCTCCAGATTCCAGCGTGGCATCGGCTGCTCGATCAGAGCCAACCCGGCATCGATCATCCTGGGCACCGCCCAGGAGGTCGTTTCCTCGTCCCAGCGCTCGTTGACATCGGCTCGGATACTGGCGTGATCCCGCAGGGCTCGCGCCACCGTGCAGGCTCTGTCCACGTCGGTTTTCGGATCCAGGAAGCCCATCTTGAGTTTAAAAATATTGTGCAACTTATCGGCTATGTTGCCCTCGGCCTCCTCTATTTCGGCTTTCGGGTCACCGGTCGCCAGCGGCCAGGACATGGGCAGGGAATCGCGCACCTTACCCCCCAGCAGGTTGTACACTGGTTGATTTAGCGCCTTGCCCTGAATATCGAGCAAGGCCATCTCAAGACCGGCTTTGGCGAAGTTATTGCCAAATACTTTGCCATCCATTTTGGCCATTAAGGCATCTATGTTGAATGCGTCCTCCCCTAGTAGTAATGGTGTGAGGTATATGTCTATCATCAATTTGATAGTCTCGGGTGCCTCTCCGCCCCACCAGGGGCCGCTGGGTGTTGCGGACTCACCAACGCCCTCTATGCCATCTCGAGTTTTTACAAAGATGTAGACAATGCTCTGGCTTCTTGCACCTTTGGCAGCAAAGCGTTGCTCCCTCACCAGCGGTAGGTCGACAATAATGGTTTCGATAGATTCGATGATCTGCGCAGTGGTTGACATCAAGGGCGATTCTCGATCCGCAAGTTTCTGTGTACGCAAGACCATAGGCGCTCTTACCTCATACGTGAAATACCGAATAAATTACACAGCTATACGCTTTTGGTATATTGAGATGATTCCGTCTAGTTATCCGCCGCATGGGGCGATGTATTTTTTGGCGGGGAATTTCTTCGAACTGGAAAGAAGAGGCTATACACCAATGGAGCTCCGGCAGATACGCTATTTTGTCGCTGTCGCGGAGGAGGGCAATTTCAGCGCCGCTTCCCGCCGTCTGTTTATTTCGCAGCCACCGATAACCCGACAGATACAGCAATTAGAGATGGAATTGGGGGTGACCCTGTTCGAGCGCACACGCAAGGGCGTGAATTTGACCCCCGCGGGTACTGCTTTTCTTAGCGAGGCCAGGCAGATACTGGCCCGCACCCGCCTTGCCGCGGAGCGAAGCAAGGCGGCGGCGAAGGGCGAAATTGGCACCTTGGAGATCGGCTATTTTGGTTCCCCAATTTATTCCATTATTCCCCAGTGTATTCGGACTTTCCTCTCCCACAATCCTAAGGCCGGTGTATCTTTGTTGCCGGTGAGCAAGCGGAAACAGCCGGATGCATTGAAAGGCGGCCTTATACATGTCGGCTTCGGTCGCTATTATCCCCACACCCCTGAAATCGATAATCAAACAGTGACTCAGGAAAGAATTGTCCTCGCGGTGTCGAGTACGCATTCGCGCGCAGGAAAGAAGGAAATGTCACCCGCACAGATCAAGTCGGAGCGGATGATCGTGTTCCCCAAGACTGGCCGGCCCAGCTTTGCGGATGAAGTCATTCGCCTGTTACGCGAACAGGGAGTAGAGCCTGATGTGGAGTATGAGGCCTCAGACCTGTCCACTGCGATGGCGCTCACCGCAGCGGGACTGGGAGTCTGTCCCGTCCCGTTTTCAGTCACCCAACTGAAGTGGCCCAATGTATCATTCCTGCGCCTTCGCAAAATCATGGCAGAGAGCCCTGTTACCTGTATTCACCTAGCGGACAACCCATCACCATTACTGGCGGCGTTTCTCGACAGTATAAAGAAAAGTCCGCCCCGCTAGCATGTATTTGGCACTGCCTGTTCTATGCGAGATTGGTATGGAGCGGCTGTTAAAAAGGTATTGGACGGTATAAGCCAGCCCGTTCTAATCTTGGCTTAGCATTCGTTATTTCAGCCGCAATACCTGCGGCTGGTTAGAGAAAAACCAAGTGTAGGAGGGCATTATGAAAGACCGGGTTCATGACGTTGTCACGGCCGTTATCGAGAGTGTTCGACAGGCTCTTACAGAGAAGCAGGTGACCCTTGAAGAGTACCGGGCGGCGGTTAATTTTCTGAATGAGACCGCGGCGGCCGGGGAACTGCCGTTGCTGAGCGATGTGTATTTCAATATTACCATCGTCGAAAATGAAAACGCCCAACATCAGGGCACCCGCGCTGACCTGGAGGGTCCTTACTACTTGCCGAACGCGCCTTTCCTGGAGGACGAGATCAAGACCATGGAGGCGTTCGAAGGCGAAGCTATGCTTATCCAGGGGCGGGTAACTGATACCGCTGGAGCCCCGCTGGCGGGTGCGGTGCTGGACATCTGGCAATCCACGCCCGATGGCAAGTACAGCGGCATCCACGATAATATCCCTGTCGAGTACTACCGGGGCAAGGTGCGCACTGACAGCGAGGGCCGCTACCGGATAAAGAGCACGGTACCGGTACCCTATGAAATACCCAACAAGGGTCCTACGGGCAAATTACTTCAGATGATGGGCAGCCATACCTGGCGCCCCGCCCATATTCACTTCAAGGCCATGGCCGACGGCCACCACCCACTCACCATGCAGGCCTATTTTGAGGGCGGTGAGTGGGTAAACGACGACTGTTGCTCCGGGAAATGCAATGAGGGGCAGAATATCATCCCGAAAAAATACGAAGGTGGTACCCGGGTTATGGATATCGACATCGTTCTCGATAAAGCCGCCTAGGGAAAGCAGCCAGTGTGCCACGGAACTCCCAGCCCCTCTTTTCCGAAACCCGACGTCAAGGGAGAGATATCCGCGGAGATTGATGCTCTCGTCTTCGGCGAGGATAATGCCGGAAAGAAAATTGCCATCATTCCCGATATCTACGGCCTGAACCAGTTTTACCGCGGTTTCTCCACCTATATCGCGGAGCGGGGTGCCAGGGTTTATCTGGTCAACCCCTTTGCCGGGTTGGGTGAGCTCCCGGAGGTGACCCGGGAGGCAGCTTTCGCACGACGCCACAAAGTCAAGGACAAAGAGTTTGTCGACCGGTTTGAGACTTTTTGTTCGTCCCAGAGCGTCGATGGTGTGATCGGTTTCTGCCTGGGTGGTTACTATGTTTTTGAACTGGCCCGGCGTAACGTGTCCCAGGACCTGGTGGGCTTCTATGGCTTTCCCCAGGGCATGCAGAACGACGACCCCCTGGCCACACCCTTCGATTACCTGGAGTCTATCGGTAAGCCCCATACCAGCCTGATGCCGGGCCAGGATGCGTCGGTAGGCCCGGACAATGTGGCGAAACTGGCGGAGATGGCGAAGGTCAACAAGGGCATCGATCTCCATTTCTACGAGGAGTCAGGACATGGCTTCCTGACTGACCTCGATAGTGAGGACGCTACTCTGAAAGCCAACGCAACAGACGCGCTCGCCCAATGTGAAAGAGTACTAGGACTGTAGCGGCCGAAACCCTTCGGGAACGCGTAGCTGCTTCCTGTGACCACATGCAGGGATACAGCATGATTGAACCGTTTGTATATCAGGGGTCTCCGGCCCGCGTTATTTTTGGGTCGGGCACGAAATCTCATGTCGCTAAAGAGGCTGAACGATTGGGAATGGAGCGCGCCCTGGTGCTGTCCACCCCGCAGCAGGTTGAGATGGCTGAAGAGATAGCCGGGCTGTTGGGCGATGCCTCGGCTGGCGTGTACACTCGGGCGGCAATGCATACCCCGGTGGAGGTGACTGCAGACGCTATGGCTTTGGTAAAGGACAAGGCTGTAGATGGTGTGGTGTCCATCGGTGGTGGTTCCACCACCGGGCTGGGCAAGGCCATTGCCTATCGCACCGACCTGCCGCAACTGGTAATCCCCACCACCTATGCCGGCTCCGAAATGACGAATATTCTGGGGCAGACGGAGGACGGCATCAAAACCACCGTCCGCTCACCCAGTATCCTGCCGGAAACGGTGATCTACGACGTGGACTACACCATGGGCCTGCCCGATTGGCTGTCGGGCATCAGTGGGATCAATGCCATCGCCCATGCGGTCGAGGCCCTGTATGCCCACGACGGCAATCCGGTCCTGTCGACAATGGCCTGTGAGGGCATCGCGGCCCTGCACCGCAGCCTGCCCCGGATTGCCGATGACATGACCAATCGTGAAGCGCGCACGGATGCCCTTTACGGCGCCTGGTTGTGCGGCATGTGCCTGGGCAGTTCGAGCATTGCCCTTCACCACAAGCTGTGTCACGTCCTGGGGGGCTCCTTCGATTTACCCCACGCCGAAACCCATACCGCGGTACTGCCCCACGCCCTAGCCTACAATGCCCCAGCGGTACCGACGGCCATGGCCAGCTTAGGCCTGGCGATGCATACCACCACCCCTGCCGCGGCACTGTTTGACCTGGCTGAGCGGATGGGGGCAAAGACGGCGCTTAAAGATCTGGGCATGCCCGCCGACGGTATCGACAGGGCGGTGGAAATTACCCTTAAAAACCCCTACTGGAATCCGCGTGAACTCGAAGCCGAGGGCATTCGCGGTATCATCCAAAGCGCCTGGTCCGGCACCCGGCCCCGGGTATAAGGCATGGCGGGCCAGGGAATGAAAACCGTGCCACAAATGTCGGCACAAGAGGCCGCGGCGCTGGTTAAATCGGGCGATACCCTGCTGGTGGGTGGTTTCGGCATGACCGGCAACCCGGTCAACCTGGTGCACGCGCTGGCCGAGTTGACGCCGATCCGGGATCTCACCTATGTCGGCAACAACGTAGGGGAGGCGGGCCTGGGCGGTGGTCGCCTGATGCGCAATGGCCAATTGAAAAAGGCGATCGGCTCCTTCTTCACCAGTAATCGCGAAATGGTGGCGGCAGCCCAGGCCGGAGAGGTCGAAACCCAGTTAATACCTCAGGGCACCCTGGCGGAAGCCCTGCGAGCCGGCGGCGCGGGTATAGGGGGCTTCTTCACCCCGACTGCCGCTGGCACCGGTTTGGCGGAGGGGGCAGAAGTCCGCGAATTCGAAGGGCAACGGCAGATTTTCCAGCTGGGAATCAAGGGCGACGTGGCCTTCGTACGGGCCTGGAGAGCCGATACTGCCGGTAACCTGCAGTACCGCATGACCGAACAGAATTTCAACCCGGTGATGGCCACTGCTGCACGCCTGGTAGTGGCGGAAGTGGAACAGGTAGTCGCGGCGGGAGAACTGGACCCCAACCATATCCATACTCCGGGCTGCTTTGTCGATTATATTGTGCAGGCACCATTGTCGCTGGAGAACCTGGGTTCCTCGGCTTCGGTGGCGGGCAGCGACAAGGTGGTGAGCGATGAGCGCAGAGAAATGGCCCGGGCGGCCCTGGCCGAGTTGCAACCCGGCGACGTGGTGAACCTGGGGATTGGGATTCCCACCCTGGTGGCGGACCTCATCACTCCCGAACACAGTATTACCCTGCACAGTGAGAACGGCATGCTGGGTGTCGGACCAGAGCCGGAGGATGGCGGTGCCATGGATTACCCGGTCAACGCCGGGAAAATCCCGGTAACCGCGCTTTCCGGCAGCAGTTACTTTGACTCGCCGAAATCCTTCGGCATGATCCGCGGCGGTCACATCGACGTGGCCATCATGGGGGGGCTGCAGGTCGATGAGGGTGGCAACCTCGCCAACTGGGCCGTGCCCGGCAAACCCCTGCTGGGCGTGGGTGGCGCCATGGACCTGGCCAGCGGGGCGAAAAAACTGATTATCACCATGACCCACAACGACCGTGACGGGCGCTCCAAGCTGGTACGGCAGTGCGATCTACCACTTACCGCACCCGCCGCGGTGGATGTGGTGATTACCGAGTTGGCCGTTTTCCGTTTTGAAGAAGGCAGAGTGGTTTTAAGTAAATTATTGTCCGGTGCGACCCTGGATGAGGTGCAGCGCCGAACAGAGGCGGTATTTGAGATCGCCCTACAGGACAAATCACCGGGTTCGGAGGCGCAATAGCCATGCATCCAGGCGATGTAATTCCCGACCTGGCGCTACAAAAAATTGGTGGTGGCAGTTGGCAGCTGCCAGCAGACTGCCACACCGACTTTACCTTGCTGGTGGTGTACCGTGGCCTGCATTGCAGCGTCTGTTCGCGCTACCTCGCTGAACTGACCGACCACATGCCCGCGCTGGTAGAGCTCGGCGTTACCGTCATCGCCACCAGTGCCGATACCGAAGAAAAGGCGTCAAAGGCCTGGCGCGAGTGGACAGGGGAACGGGTCCCTATGGGATACGGGCTCGACGAGGACGTGGGCCGCGCACTGGGGCTATTCCTGTCATCGGCGCGCAAGGCGGTGGAACCCGACCGATTCTTCGAGCCGGGACTATACCTGGTAAAAAAGGACGGCGGCCTGCTGTTCGTTTCTCTGCAGAATATGCCATTTGGGCGCACTCCCATACAGGATCTGGTTGAGTGGATACCGAAAATTGTGGCCAATGGGATTCCGCCACGCGGGACCCAGCGGTATTGACACCCCGCCGAGGCTCCACAGGGCGTTTTGCAGCCCTTCGGCCAAGGCCGTGAAGCTTACCCCGCCCAATACCACATGCGCGTGAGAGAACCCGGAGTAAGCCAGGCGAAAGTGGTACAGGATGTGCCTGAACAGCACGCCGGCGATCCTCACCCCCAATCCGCCGGCGTCGGTGAAGTCCGAGAGCCCAAGCTGACCCTGATGGAGTTGGAGATCGGTATCCTGCGCATCGAACGGCGAGACACCGGTCAGGGGGAGCGGCTGCGGACCTGGCTGGATCAGCATGTCCTGCCCGAGTTTCTGGAGCGTACGCTGCCTGTTGATT
>JAPOQD010000153.1 GCA_026710905.1 Halieaceae bacterium | reverse complement strand
GGAATGGAAGCATTTCAATGGGCAGCAAGATCACAACAAATACAAAGTCTGAACTACCGAGCGGCCAGGATGCAGTTCTTGCCGCCCGGACGAGCCGGCAACTGGCGCCCCTGTTCGACCGCACCACGCCCTTACCCGCGCGATTTGGGGCGCCCAGCACGGAAGCTGTCGAAATCCCCGCCCCGGCAGTCCGTCTTCTCGGCGAGATATTGGATCAAATGGCGCGCGGCAACGGCGTTGTTTTAACGCCGTTGCACGCTGAACTGACCTCACGACAGGCTGCGGATCTGCTGCAAGTATCAAGGACGCACCTGGTGCAACTGCTCGACGAAGGGCGGATTCCCTTTCGCAAGGTCGGTGCGCACCGGAGAGTGCGCACCGAAGATATTCTCGCTTATCGTCACGCTACCGAATCCCGCCGCAGGGAGGCGCTAGACAGGTTGACGGCCTACGATCAAGAACTCGGCTTGCAGTAATCAGTGGATCGATTGACGGCGTTGCTCGACGCCAACGTCCTCTATCCGGCCAGCATCAGGGATGTCTTGCTGCGTTTGGCGGGCCAGTACTTGTACAAGCCGTTGTGGAGCGCCGATATCAATGAGGAATGGATTCGTAATCTTCTTGAAGATCGGCCCGGCCTGCCGGTCGACAAGGTAGACAGGATTCGTGTGATTATGGATGAGCACTTTCCCAATGCGGCTGTTAACGGTTACCAATCTCTGATAGAAAAGATCGATCTACCGGACCCCGATGACCGCCATGTGCTGGCGGCAGCAATCCACGGCCAGGCGGATGTAATCGTGACCTTGAATCTCCGTGACTTTCCTGCTGACCGGTTAGCTCCATACGCTCTGGAGGCTCGGCATCCCGACACTTTCATCGCTGGTCTCTTCGATTCCCGGCCCGGCGCAGTGCTGGCGGCCGTGCGTGGGCATCGCGCCGCACTGAAAAATCCACCGAGGTCACCCGATGAATATCTGCTAGCACTTGAAAGCACTGGCCTCGTTCAAACCGCATCGGTGCTCCAGGAATATCGGGATGTCATATAACCACCAACCCTGAGAAATTCCATGTACACAATACAGATTAACTTCTTTCAACCAGAAGGGGACACCCTGAGCTTCCCCCGAAATAACGGAGCCAGAAGGAGACACCCACCTCTTTTTCCATTGGAATTGATGGGTGTCCCGTATGCCCTAGTCATTTCGTTGCGGGTGGAAGTGATCTGAAATATCCCTCGCACGTATCCCTACACTTCGGGAGCACGTTATCGAGCTAAGCAATGGATTACTTTTCAACGCCCTTGTTCTTTGACTTGCTAATGACAACGAGGCCTTCGGCGGTCACCTGACGTTTCGGAGCCCACTGGGCCAACTCGTCCTGTATCCTGGCAAGCGTGTGATTGGCCTGCATAGCCATCCAGCTCTCGGCTGAACGCCCAAGCACCTTGCTGACTTTGACGGCCAGTTGCGGCGACAGATCAATCTTCTCGTACAGTAACCGGCTCATGGTGGACTCGGACACTTCAAGCGCCTCGGCCAGCTCCGCCGCTTTGAGACCCAAGGCTTCCAGATAGTTACGCTTAATGAAACCGCCCGGATGTACGGTTAACTTGGCCATCAGTGATACTCCTCATAATCTACGATATAAGCATTGCCGTTCACAAACTCGAAGGCAACCCTTCCCCTGGTTTATGCTCGACATTGCCGTTGTCTTATATTCGCTTGCGGTTTACTTACTTGGAAAACGGTGCAGTAAGTCGATCCATTGGTTGAATTTGGGTAAAAATGTGAAACTAATGGGTTATAGTTACATGCCGAACGTGGGACGTTGAATAGTTAGATGCGAGGGCCGGACAGGGCTCCGCACTGGCCCGCAACCGCGCAGCCCGCGTGGAACACGGCAAGATTCTCCGGTGGCAGTGACTGCCGGCCGGCCAACAGAAGAGAAACACCATGAGTGAATGCCCCTATATCAATCTCCTCGACAACGACACTTATGCCCAGGGTATGCCCTACGCTGAACTCGCCCGAATTCGCGCCGCCGGGCCACTGGTAAAAATGGATGATCCCAATACCGGCATACCCTACTGGGCGGTGGTAAGACGGGATGCGCTGGACTACATCTCCCAGAATCCGCAACTGTTCTCATCGGCGGCGCAGAGCCCCTTCCCGATAGAGAACGACAATGAGGAAAGCCGGCGGCAGATGGCCGAAAATTTCATCATCTACATGGACCCCCCGCGCCACATGAAATACCGCAAGGTGGTGCGCGATGCCTTCACGCCGAGGGCGGTGGCGGAAATGGAACCCACCCTGCGCCGCTACGCGACGGAGATCGTCGATGCCGTAGCCGGCCGCGGAGAATGTGAGTTCGTGGAGGAAGTGGCCGCGGAACTACCCCTGATGGCCATTCTGGAAATTCTCGGCGTACCCTTCAGCGACCGCAAGGATTTCTTTCGCTGGACCAACATCATGTCCTTCGGCGATGACCCCGATGTCGCAAGCGGTCCCGAGGAAGCGCGGGAGGCCAACGACAACGTCATCTCTTATGGTCATCAACACGCCGAAAAACAGCGCAGTAATCCCACCAGCAGTGTAGTAAGCGCCCTGCTCAACAGTGAGGTGGACGGGGTGCCGATCAGCGCCGACATGTTCGCCTGGATGTTTCTGCTGATTGTGGTCGGCGGCAACGAAAGCACCCGCACGGTGACCGCACAAGGGATGCGTCTGTTGATGGAGCACCCGGACCAATTACAGCACCTTGTGGAACACCCGGAAGATATTCCCGATGCTGTAGAGGAAATCCTGCGCTATAACACCGCCTTCATTTCCATGCGCCGCACCGCCATGGCCGATGTGGAGGTGGCGGGACAGCAGGTCAGGAAGGGCGACAAGATCATTCTTCACTACCATGCGGTCAATCACGATGAAGAGGCATTTGGCGAGGATGCCATGAGCTTCGACATTCACCGGGCCAAACGCATCGACAACCTGTCCCGCCAGTTGCGCTCCTTCGGCATTGGCGAACATTTCTGTCTGGGTATGAATCTGGCGAGGCTGGAACTGCGTATCATCTTCGAGGAAGTACTGCCGCGCCTGCGCAATCCCAAGTTTGCCGGGGAAGTGACCTATATGCGCAATTTCTTCATCAACACCATCAAGAAGATGCCGATCACCTTCGACCCGGCTTAGTTGTTCGCCCTGGCGCGAGCAGGCTGCTAGCGGCGAGCGCCCTGGTCCCGGGCCCGCTGTTGGCGGGTGGCCTGCTCTTCCGGTTGCTGCTGTTGTTGCAGCCAGCCCTGTAAATTTTCGGTAACCAGGTCCGCCAGAAAACTGATATGCGCGTCGGCTGCATTGAGAGCGGGAATATACTGGAACACCTCCCCCCCGGCATCGAGGAACTGCCGGCGGCCTGCAATGGCGATTTCCTCCAGGGTTTCGAGGCAATCCACACTGAACCCCGGACAGACTACCTGTACAAACCGGCTACCGCCCTCGGCCAGCTCGCGCAAGGTAGTGCTGGTGTAGGGTTGTAGCCACTGGGCGGCGCCAAAGCGGGACTGGAAGGCGACCACGTACTGATCGGGCTGCAAACCCAGGTGCTCAGCCAGCAGACGCGCGGTTTTCCGGCACTCGCAGTAATAGGGGTCACCCTGCTCCAGGTTGCGCCGCGGCAAGCCATGAAATGACATGACCAGCTTCTCGGGCACACCGTGCTGCCGCTGATGGCTGCGAATGGATTCAGCCAGCGACTCAATATACCCGGGATGATCGTGGTAATGGGTAATTACCCGCACGTCGGGTACGTGGCGGCGTTTGCGCAGGTCCGCCGCCAGCGCATCGAAGCTGGAGCCGCCGGTGGACGCCGAATACTGGGGGTACAGGGGTAGCAACAACAGACGCCCGGCTCCGGCATCCACCAGCGCCTGTATCCCCTGGGTTATGGAAGGCCGGCCATGGCGAAATGCGTATTGCAACGCCACCTGCTCGCCGTGGCGGCCGTGTAATTGCCTTTGCAAGGCCTCGAACTGATGGCGGGTATGCACCGCCAGGGGCGAGCCCTGTTCCATCCAGATAGAACGATAGGCTTTGGCCGAACGCGCCGGGCGGGTCAACAGCACAATGCCATTCAGGATCAACCACCACGGCAGGCGCGGAATCTCCACCACTCGCGGATCGGACAGGAACTCCCGTAACCAGGGCCGCAAGGCCTTCGCAGTCGGCGCTTCGGGGGTGCCGAGATTGGTGATCAACACCCCGGTTTTAAGCAACCGGCCGTGGTCGAAATCCGCCTGGTTTGTGTAGCCCATATCCGTGTTCAGCACTCTTGCCGAATACGCTGCAAGTAATCCAGCAAAATGCTGTTGAGTTGCGCTGACGCCTCCAGTTGCATCATATGCCCTACCTTGGGAATCATTTGCACATCCATCAACCGGGGAAAAATGGCCCGCATCTGGCCAATGGGATCATCACCGTGAAATCCCGCCAGGTCCACATCCGCCTCACTGCCGATAAACCAGGCCGGCACCTGGCTCTGCACACCTTCGAAGGCTTTGCGCTGTTCCCATTTCATATCCATGGAGCGGTACCAGTTGAGCCCGCCGGTAAAACCACTGCGGCTGTACTCGGAGACAAAGAACTCCAGTTCCAGTTCACTCAGCCAGGGCCAGGGCAAGGCTGGCGGCTCGACCATTGCATCAATATAACTGGTACCGGGAGGATGCTTGAACATATCGAAATAATTCACCGCTCCACTGAGCGTCCAGTACACCTTGCGCAGAAAATTACGGGGTTGCTCCGCCAATTCGATATCCGCGCGTGGCGGTTCGAGAAAATAGACAATATGCAGAAAGTGCTTCTCCCCCATGCGCCGATAAGCAGTCAGCGGCGCCTCCCTGGGGTCGTGAGGCGCCGCCGGATTCTCCAGGCCAATGACCGCGATACAGCGCTCGGGATGACGCAGGGCGAAGTCGTAGTTGGCGAAGGCGCCGAAGTCGAGGCCCACAAATATCGCCCGCTCCACACCGGCGTGGTCGAGCAAGCCCAGTAAATCGCCGGTGATGTGCTCCACATCATAGGCGCGCGGGTCCGCGGGGGCCTCGGTTTGGCCCATACCCCGCAGATCCGGGGCAATCACCCGGAAACCGGCCGCCGCCAACTCGGGTATCTGCCTGTACCAACTGAACCAGAGATGGGGGAAGCCGTGGCACAGCACCACCGCCGGTCCCTGCCCCTGCTCCACGTAATGGGTTTGGATGCCATTGATTACGGCGTGGCGATGAGCCCACTGGGGGGATGGCATTGGCATGTACTCAGCTTACCAGGTCGGCTTGGTTACGGAGGATTCTACCAGTTCCTTTAGGGGTACCAGCATACAGGTCACCCACCTCTTTTTGTGGCATCAGCATCCACTGACCGCTTGAAAGTGGAGGCAGTTCCCGCCCAGTTATCCGGATGATGTACTGTTCAGGCAGCAACAGACAAGCGCACACCCAACACGTGCAACAGCCGGTGGATTGTGTCCCACTTGGGCTGCACCTTACCATTGATCACTTTGTACAAGCTTTCGCGGTTGAGCCCAGCCGCTTCGGCCACCTGTGCTACCCCCCTGTACTTGATAGCATGGCCCAACGCCACAACAAAGACGGCCGGGTCGTCGTCCTTGTAGGCGTCGGTCAGGTATTGGGCCAGTTCCTCCTCGGCCAGCAGGTGGTCGAAGGGATTGTATTCGGTCAGTTTGGGCATGGGTCAAGCCTCCAATTCGTTCGAGTCGGTGGTGAACTTTTCGGGGCCAACGCAGCCGGTCACTACAGCTTGTCCTCAAAGACCAAAGCGGCGGGAATGCCTATCAAGAGCAGTGGACAGGGATTTCCGACTCCCCGCCTGATCCGTTCCAGTAGTTTGTCCCAATGCGTTGTTGCGGTTCCAAACTTGTCCCTTACAAACATCCGAGCCCAATTGGGCACGAAGTCCTCTCCAGAGGATGTAACCATGCCTCGCTGTCGTTCTGTAGGGCGTAAATCGAATTTTCCCAGATCTTCAAAGCTCCGCACACCGTGATTGACCGCACACTTCTTAACGATCTGATACAGGATTTCTTGTAAGGACTTCCCACGGGTCACGATGACACCTACACTGATTGCGCCTTCGCTATGCAGTCGCTGAAAGTTTTCAAGATCTCGATCGAAGAACGGGTCCTTATTGTTCCACTCGATTTCAAGGGCGACGGCTCCATTCTCGGTCTTCCGCACATGATCTATTTCATGAGTGATTGCAGCACGTTCCTTGCCGTCGACAATTTTACTGATAATAATGTTGCTCTTGGGCCAGCCACTGTCAGTGAGAGAGTGGCGCAGGCGTTGCGTGGAATGGGCCTCACCACCGCCACCACGAACCAGTTCCACGTCAGCAATCCACAAATCATTGAGGGACTTGCACAGTTCACCCAACGGCACCGGAAAATCGTTCGTCAGTATCGCTCGCGCATGGTTCTCGGTCAGGATGTCGAAGCCTGCGTTTTCGAGATCGGACAGTCTCAAGGGGCGGAAACCGCAGAATTGTAGCCATATGTCGGCCAGTCGGGCTGGTAGTCCGTGGCAGCCTGATTTCCCCAAACCGTCCAATTGTCGCGTATGCCGCGACCAAACAATTCGAGATATGGTCCCCAACTGCAATTCTCGATGAGCTGGTATTGTTCATCGGGCTTTCGCGAGTGCTCGCGCTTGCGGCTTGCTATCAGATTCACTTGACTACGTCCAGGACCGAGCGTGCGAGCGTTCTTGCCACGTACGCCAAACAAGATGATTTCAGTAACATTTCGGAAATAGAAGCCAACACCTCGACCATCCGAACCCCCATCTTTTCGGACCTTGTGCCAAATCAGGTTTGTCTTGTATTCGAAGCCCCAATCGTTGAGTACACGTAATCCATGAGGCAGGAGCGCGTTGGGAACCCAGAGGTAGCAGTGAGCACTATCGGCCATGTGATCGGCAACTGGTAGCGCCGCTATCTCATCGATAGACAGAGTGCCATATCGAGACAGCCGACGATGTTCCGGCGCCACCTTGCCCGTTCGATTGGTAAATCGCCAAGGAGGATCTGCCAGAATAGTACCGAACTTCCTATTTCCGAGATATTCCGATAGGTCGCTTGCCGGTGACTGTGACATGGTGCGTCAACCCTAACGAATCGCCATGGCTTCAACGTACCACACTCGCCCGTTATTTGCAGTTTCCGTTGAATCTTTCCGTTGAATCTTTGTAGCGGCAAAGCAGTAATGTCTCCCTTTCCCTTTTTTTATAATTTCCTGTGTTTTTTCAAAACTGGGGAAGACTGTGGGTATACGGGACACCCGTCTTTTGTTCAAAACCAATACGCACCAATTGGTATAAATAGTAACAAATAGGTATAAATAGCTAGTAATAGGTGGCGCATTCCTGCCCGAAAAAAACAATATAATCTGTTAATAATCAAGAGATTATCAAATACCATCGAAAATATCGTAGAAATGTGTGTGAATCGTATATTTACGCCTTTATTCCATAATATTGCGTAAATAGGCTACCAGCCGGGAAATAGAGGCAATACGGAAAGACACATTCAGGAAGGGGCTCCCAGCGGCCCGCCGGTCATCCCGGTATTCGAAAAAAATAAGCGGGTGTCCCATATCCATTGCCTGGTATTGGCCTGAGGTGGGCATGTGCGAAAAGTGGGTGTCCCATATTGTCTCGCCATATTGTCTCGCCAATTGTTTCTGGAAAATCAGAAGGATAACCCGTGCCCTCAGGAAAGGTGGGTGTCCTGTATTCGCTCTCAGGAAAGGTGGGTGTCCTGTATTCGTTCTCCTGTATTCGGCCGTCAGGAAAGGTGGGTGTCCTGTATTCGGTATTCGGGAAAGGTGGGTGTCCTGTATTCGGGAAAGGTGGGTGTCCTGTATTCGGGAAAGGTGGGTGTCCTGTATTCGTCTCCTGTATTCGTCCTCAATCTGTCCCCTGGATCGACCTGACCCCGGACTGAAGGAGACCTTCGACCTGATGATAGCGCGTACCCTGGACTACAAGGCCAGGCACGGCTGGGACAGCATTTACGACCTGCAGTACGCTGACCTGATGCGGGACCCTATCGGGGAGATGCAGAAAATCTACCAGCATTTTGATGAAACCCTGACTGTGGAGGCGGAGGTGGCCATGCAGGCGCAACTCGACGCCAAACCCAAGGGCAAGCATGGCAAACACAGCTATGCGCTGGAGGATTATGGCCTGACGGCGGATGAGGTGAAGGCGCGCTACTCGGAGTACTGCGAGCGCTTCGGTGTTTACGAGGGTAAATGCCCGGGCGTGGGATGTCAGACTGCGCCGGCAAGTAACAGCCGTCGAGCGCCCTCCAGCGCTTCTCTGATCCGCTCTGCCGCCGGCAGCTCTGCTGGCCTTGGCACTTCCATATCCACAGGAGTGCCTTCCGGTAGAGCGGCGAGGAACTCGCGCAGCGGAAACACGCCTTCGCCGGGCACCAGGCGATTGCCTGCGGCCTCCAGGCCGTAATCTGCTGTCACTTCCAGGCTGTTTCCGTCACAGATCTGGCCGTGGGCGATCTGTCCCGGTGAAAGCGCCGCTAGCTCGGCGATGGTGCCGCCGGAACGGACCAGATGCAGGATATCCAGACCGATTCCCAGGCGCGGGTGCGCCACTTCCTGCAGCAACTCCACTGCCCCTGACAGGGTATTCCAGGCGGGTGTAAAAGCGGTGAATTCGAAGGCGATCCCCAGTCCCCGTTGGTCCGCCTGGTCGCACAGGGCCTGCAGGCCTGGTATTACCCGGGAGGGATCATCGTCGTAGACCAGGGCGACCGCAGAACGCGCACCCAGCTCAGCGCCGATGTCCAGCGCCGGCAGGAAATCCTCGGTAACGCTGCCTGGGGTGAGCATCAGCACGTCGACGTTGCTGACTCGCACCGAGTTGTCCGCCAGGCTTTGCCGTACCTCGGCCAGGTTTTTACCGGTCACCAGGGGGAATTGGGTAGCGCCGCCCGGCGCGTGGGCAAATAGTGATACCGCCGCGCCACCGGCAGCTGCAACCAGACCGATGAAGCTGGCTGGATCGGTTTCGAGGGCAGTCATTTGGTGTACGCTGGGTAGCTGCATGGTGTCGTTAGTGTGTGTATGGATCAGTGTGAATAGGTTAGCGCAGTTCTCTCTCGATTAAAGCAGGGTCCCGCCCTCCACCGGCAGTATCTGGCCGGTGACAAAACTGGTGCTGTTGGCAGCAAGGTACAACACGGCGCCGGCGATGTCTTCCGGTCGCGCCAGGTCTCTCTGGAGCACGCCGCCCGGGCGCTTCATTCTCGCCCCGGTCCTCTGGGCTGGATTTACCCAGCTTCTGAAAGAAGTCACTCTGCGGGTGGAAGCGGCTGCCCCGACTGAAAGCGGCCGGGTTTGCCGCCATCGTGCCATAGGGCGCGACACAGTTGACCGTAATGCCGTGTTGGCCGACTTCCTTTGCCAGGGTCCGGGTAAAGCCGTGTACCGCGGCCTTGGCTGTGGAATATAGCGGCAACAGGTAATCACCGACCAGGCCGGCAGTAGAATCGATATTAATGATACGTCCCGCCTGCCGCTCGATCATGTCCGGTAGTATGGCGTGAGTCATTCGCAGGATGGTGAGCAGGTTCAGGTCCAGATCACCCAGCCAGGTGTTCGGATCGGACTCCACGAACAAACCGGTGCCCACGTTGCCGCCCACGTTGTTGACCAGAACCGCAATCGACCCCAGTTCCGCAGCGGCTTCGGCTATGCGAATCGCAGCAGCCGGATCCAGTAGGTCTTCCTCCACGAAGACCGCACGTTGAGCGCCTCTGGCTTGAGCTTCTGCCGTCACCCGCTCGCCCGCTTCCCTGTCTCTGCCCACGGCAACCACGCGGGCCCCTTTGCTGGCGAACGCCAGTGCGATGGCACGCCCGATATTGGCGGTTGCACCGGTGACCACGACCACCTGGCCGGCCAGTTCAGTATCCACGGCTCGTCTTCTCCGAGATGTGAGCCCGTTCCTTCATCCGCGTACCATATTCCTGCCACCATTGACACAGAATATCTGGCCGTCGATGAATTTCGACGCGTCGGAAGCCAGGAAAACCATGACCGGGGCCATATCCTTGTCCACGTCCCCCATACTACCGCCGATGGGCACTCGCAGCTTTTCAGCGGCGAGGTGGGCCTGCCGGTCCTCCTCGGTGAGGCCAGCCAGCCAAGCCTCGTACATGGGCGTCCTGATCGCTGGGCACACTGTGTTGCAGCGGATGTTGAATTTCACTCCCCACTCATAGGCGATAGTCTTGGTCCAGGCGAGTACCGCCCCTTTTGACGCGGCGTAAGCGGCGCTGTTGGGCATGCCGGCGAGGGCGGCGTCCGAGGAGAAATTGATGATCGCGCCAGCGCCTTGCTTCTGCATCAACTTGCAGGCAGCCTGATTGGTGTGCACCGTCCCGTTGATGTTCACAGACCACATGTGGGAAAGGTCCTCGTCAGTGAAGTCCTCCGCGGCTCCCGAATTCTCGATGCCGGCCACGTTGACGAGTACATCGAGGCCGCCCATGGCCGCTTCTGCGTCCCGGAAAACATCGAAGACCTGGTCCCGTTCGGCGATATCGCAGTGATAGAAGTGCACACTGCCGCCGCTTCCTGTGTTTGCCTCCGAAACTGCAGCTTCGCCGCCGGCGGCGTCACGATCCAGGGCGCAGATGATGGCCCCCTCGCGCGCAAACGCCCGTATCGTGCCTGCGCCTATACCGCTGGCGCAGCCGGTGACTATGATTCGTTTGTTTTCCAGTTGCATATCCAGTGTCCTCGTTATCAGGGGTTGAAGTCAGCGCTGGCGCGGGTGATTTTGATATAACGCGCGTTGCTAGCGTGAAAAGCTTCGTCGTCTCCCTGAACCTCGACGGCCTGGGCCACGTGAGCCAGACTCAGCACGAGCAGCATCAGGCATTGTTCCTGCTCATCAAATTCGCCAAGGGGCTTCTGGTCGAGTAGTTCCAGGGCCGCGGGGACCAGGTCACAACCTGCCCTGAAG
>JAPOQD010000152.1 GCA_026710905.1 Halieaceae bacterium | reverse complement strand
TGACGCCAACCTTGCATGGCAGTTTCCTGCTCAATGGGGAATTGCCCGAGGAAAGCGCCCGGCTGGTGCAGAAGGCGCTGGAGCAGTGCATGGCCCGGGCAGTACGGGAACAAGACCCCTCTGCAGAGGACCTGGAAGAATTGGAGAATCCCTCCGCAAAGGGAATGCCGGTGTGGGACAGTGAAGACCCGGCGGCGCAGCGGGCGGCGGTGGTCAAGCAGGACCAACTGCAGGCCGATGCGCTGGTGGATCTGTCACGTGAGTACCTGGCGGGGGGAACGGGGCGGAAAACCAGCACGGCGGACCATTATCAGGTGCTGGTGCATGTGGATGAAGCTGCCCTGCGCGGTCAGCCAAATACAGACAGCAAGAGTGACCTGCCCATCGAGACGGTGCGGCGGCTGTGTTGTGATGGTTCGGTAATCGCGGTTACGGAAAGCAAAGAGTCGAGTGTTGTGAAAGTTCGTGTACCCGCTGATGCGCCAGACAAGGCAAACGCGTCACGTGACGCGTTTGAACTTTCTCCGACCACTTCGGCAGACGATGCGACAACCGATTCAACAGTGGATTCGCCGGTCAGTACACGGACCGATTCTGCATGCAATCCCTCACATGACGCGCCGGCGGTTTCTCCGGTCTCTTCGGCAGGCGATGCACCAGCCGGTTCAACTGTGGAATCGCAAGACAGTTCACTAACCGATTTGGCAGGCAACCCCTCACGTGACGCGTCGGCGAGTGCTCGGGCCACTTCGGCAGACAATGCCCCAGCCGGTGCAACTGTGGATTCGCACGGCAAGACACTGACCGATTTGGCAGGCAACCCCTCACGTGACGCGTCTGGGCTTACTCGGGCTACTCCGGCAGACAATGCGCCAGCCAATTTAACTGTGGATCCGCACGACAAGACACTGACCGATTTGGGCGGCAATCCCTCACGTGACGCGTTTGCGATTCCTCCGGCAACCGCGCCTAACGCTGAAACTGGCAGGTCGCGACCGTCTCTGAATCTGAGCCGCAAGCACCGCCTGGTGCAACCGGCGTTGCGGCGGGCGCTGGAGGCCAGGGACCGGGGTTGCCGGTATCCCGGCTGTAGCCATGAGCGCTGGCTGGATGCTCATCATGTAGTACATTGGGCGGATGGCGGGGAGACCAGCCTCGAAAATACACTATTGCTCTGTTCATCGCACCACCGGCTGTTACACGAAGGGGGCTTTGCGATCCGGGCCGATGCCAATGGCGAATGGCAATTCCAAAATACCAAGGGTATGAGGCGAATACCGGCAGGCGGGTAATCCGAATGTGGCGCCAGCATTCTGCTGCGGCCGCTGAAGAACTTGCGGTGGCGCTTCAATGTCCTCGCGACGAACGCTGGTTACATATCCGGGTTTAGACGATGGCTACACGCATGTCGCGTATTTCCATCTGCACTTCTGTTGAAGGGACGGGTGTACGTACAAAGGGATCGTAAAACCCATGAGAAGCTGAATATTTTGTCAAAACAAATAGGAACCAATAGCTGTACATCGTGACCAATAGCTATACATAGCGACGAATACCAATACATAGCCTTCTGCGTGGAGCGATTTCATACCTGAAGAAGCAATGTAAGCTATTAATAATACTAAATTATTCGAAAATATCGGAAAAAGCCGTAAAAAGGGGCATAAATCCTGTATTTTGGTCTATTTCCCTTATTATTGCGCAAATATGATATATATTGCGCAAATAGGCTTCCTGGCAGGAAAGAGGGGCAATATGGCGAGGCACCTTTCTGCCAGGGAATAAGCAAAACCGGCATGCGCCCAGGAAGTCTGGTGGACACCATACCGAAAATTACGGCGGCTGCGGGTCATGATGGAAACGCAGGGGTTATCCAGCGAGGCCATTTTTGATTAACCCGCATGTGGCGCCATATGCGGGTTAGAAGAGTTCAACGTTCCAACAGTTCCAGTTTGCCGGGCTTGCCCTCCCAGTCCTTGGCGTCGGCCGGAGCCTCCTTCATCTCGGTGATGTTGGGCCAGATTTCAGCCAACTCGGTGTTAAGTTCCAGAAAAATCTGCTCCTCTTCAGACAAGTCGTCCTCCGATAAAATGGCGTCTACCGGGCACTCCGGCTCACACAGCGCACAGTCAATACATTCGTCCGGGTGAATAACCAACATATTCGGTCCTTCATAAAAACAGTCTACCGGACACACCTCGACACAATCCATGTACTTGCATTTGATGCACGATTCGACAACAACAAATGTCATTTCTTATAAGCCTCTGTGGAGTTACCGACAAACGGGCTAGTTTACCCGTTCGGCCTGTAAAATTGAACAACTCACGAGTTGGAATACAGCCCTAGCCCGGATATGTCGCCAGCGTCCGTCGAGAGGGTGTTGAAGCGCCACTGTTGCGGGGCGCACGGTTGCAAGGCGATGCAAGCGTAGCTGCCACTATGTTGATGGAGTAAATGCCGGGCCACAGCGAGTGATTCGGCAGGGGCAGCAGACGCTTGGTGCAATATGCAGGCTAAACTCGAAAGAGTGTTTGTGAACGCCTCGGCGACGAGAAGCGAGATGGCCGTAGACTACGGGCAGCTCCGTCAGCACGTTGACTCGGTAGTAGCAGAAGTCGTTTCATGTACTTGCCACGTCCGGTGGAATTCAGCTGTTGATAGGCTCACAGAAGCGGTTGGTCATCTTGATGGGGGTCCAAGGTAACCTACCAGTTCTTTTGCTAATCGGTCAGCATCTGCCCTAGAAAGATATGGCACCTTTATTGTTCTAGCCCAATAGAAGCTCTTGCCAGTGATTTGAGAAACTTGCTTGAAAGGCATAGCCAGAAGCTCTTCATTTCTCTTTGGAACTCGGGTGATGAACTCAACGTCTCGAAACCAAGTATCTGTTCCTTGGCCGCGCATGGCTCCTCCCTTTACCTTGGCTGCCGCGACAAGACCTTGGTATCGATGGGAGAAGAAGACAATATCTCCCGGGTATACATATTCAACAAATCGCTTTGCGTCCTCAAATGCTGCGACACAACTATTTTCCAACATGAACCAAATGGATTCTTCGTTCCAGCTCCTGTTTGTGTCAAATAATACCCCTTTGGTATCAGCGGGATTCCGGTGCTCATCGTAAGGTAAAGCAAAGAACTCGAAGTATTTGTCTTCGCCGAATTGATATACCCTATAGGGCAAGAAGTCGATGGATAATCCTTGATCCTTCCAATACTTTACGGCATTCATAAGAGATTGATCTGCTGCACTTCCAATTACTATCAGATGCTGTCGGATGTTGAACTGCCTTTCGTCTAGTCGATTTTCAAGATCGAAATTTTCTTTATGAACAATATTCAAGATAGCATCAGGTGAACCCGAATAGACTCGATATTTCTCTTGTAGCGTGCTGTAGGACCACTGGCCCGCATCTTGTGCGTAGCGGAGTATTTGATGCATCGCATCGACGCCAGCAGTGCCTCGCTTCAATTCAAAGATTATGAGTTCACCATTTTCGTTCAGTGCGTATACATCAGCCTCTTCCTGAAGCTGGCGCTCCTGAAATATGGGCATGAGACTTTCGTTCTCATATAGAGTTTCTAGAATGTTATCAGCGATCAAATTTTCTAGGTCTTTTTCTAAGTTTTCAAAACTGGAAAAATCGCTAAATTCGACAGGTTCGATGCTGTTGAATCGTCCATCCGTTGACTTGAGCTTGTATAGCATTGGCTTTGCTCCTTTGAGGGTTTTGATTTCTGGCCGCAGGAAAAACTGTAAGGCCCGATACCTATTCCGACGGTGAACTGAGACGGGGGTTGAGCGGAGTCGTGCATTGTCTATGGGTAAACGGCTTCCCGGTCCTCCCGGTAATAGCCGACAATCCAGATGAAGCTCTGGATATCTATCTGATCGCGGGGCGCAAGGTCAATCAATTCTGATGCCGTCTTGTCAGCGAGATTGAGAAGAGACGCATAGACATCGAAGTCAAGGCGTGACTCGTAGACCGAGGCGAACGAGTGCCCCACCCGCACAGCAAAATCCTTGGTTGCTTCTGGCTTCAGAAACATGTGTGATTCGGGTTGCCAAAGAAAAGGAAGATAAGTCGCAATGGTCCACTTTGCACAGTCGTGTGGCTTGAGAACGCGATCTAGTTCAAGCAGGGTTGAACTCGTTGCGTTCGTTGCAAATCTTGCTGCGGCCTGAATGAACGAATCTGCGTTCGGGCCCCGCAGCAAGTTCTGCATTGGTATTACCTCATATGGCGAGAGTAGGTTAGATCGGTAGACGGCCAATACCGATTCACCGAGTCCTCCGACCTCAAGGGCTTGCTCCAGAGGGGCGGTGCTATCGAGTTTTTTCTTGAGTTCTAGCTTGAAGGTACGCTCTTGTGAGGCAAATCCTTCTGAATGGAAACCGTTAGGGAAGAACTTCTGGAATCGTGCACGGGCGCCGTCGTAACCGAAGTACCGAGGGTCCGACTTGCCAGCGTCGTCGTGAAGCCGTCGCCAAACATCATCAGCATCTAGTCCTTCGGTGCAAATCACGCCATTTGCGAGACCATAGAACCGGATGCCCCTCCTAACTAGGCGCAACTTTCGTTCTCTCAGCTTTCCTTGTCGAATCGTTACTGCATTGCTCATGCGCATTAAGCCTTGATCAAATGGGAAACAGTGGAATCTTTCGCTTCAGAATCTTACTCAGGTTGAGCTTCTTGCGGCTACCAGGGGCCTGCGCGCGACGCCAGTACGCTACTGTAGCGCGGCTCAACCGGGGGCACCAGTAGCTAGGCGCCATATATGGGCTAGATCTACCTGCACGTATAGAGCATTCGTCTAACCATGACTCAGGCTTCAGGGGGAAGGTGGATTTTGGAGAAAGGTGTGGAAGACGGGAACCAGAAAATAGCGTCTTTGCATACATTTTCAAATTGCCAGGATCAATACACTTTTTCAGATCACCTGTGGTAAAAAGTCCCTGCCAAGGCGAAACACGCCCCAGTCCAATTACATCTGCTGACCAAGCTGGGTTACAAAACGCACCACAGCATCGGGCCTGGCAACAGGCTTAAGCGCCGCCAAATAGCAACGTAGTAATCGGATACTGCCCTAGTTGCCTTGATTACGAATCTCCTGGTCAATCACGCTCGAAGGAAACCAGAGGGGACCGAGCTGTTGTCAGACGCTGCCCGATATAGGGCTTGTAAGGGTCCAGTTTGGACGCGGACCATACTCCGGTGCAGCGTCATGCCGCAAATACGCACTAACCGTATTGCGTGTGACACCCAATTGTCAGGCAATGCCGCGGATACTTTCCCCCTGACGATGCAATATACTTATCCCCATAACACATTCTTTTAGGATCTCGGTTTCTCTGCTGTGTAGTCATAGCCGGGGTTAGTAGGAAGTGGTGCAATTTTCAACTGCCACAGTGGTTCATTTTTACATTTCCGCTAAAACAAAGACGCAGGGGGCGTCGTGACAACTTCGACTCTTTACTATTTCGTAGACACCAATTTGTTCATCCAGTGCCACCCGCTAGAACAGCTCGACTGGTCGCCTTGGCATAAGTTCGAACAGGTGCGACTTATTGTATCGAGCCCGGTACTGCGAGAGATCGACCTCCTCAAGACCAAGGGCAACAACCGTGTAGGTAGGCGCGCCCGTGCTGCATCAGCCATGTTTCGGGGGATGATCGATGAAACACACAAGCTCGTCCGTGATGAATGCCCACGTGTTGTTCTCTCCGTTGAGCCTCAACACACCTACAACCGGGACCTTGAAGGCCGCCTGAACTACCAGGAACGGGACGATCAGTTGCTCGGTATAATTCACGAATTTGTCCGGTCCAATCCATCCAGCGATGTGCGCCTTCTCACGCACGATACGACTCCCATGTACACGGCTCAAGGTCTCGACCTGATAGCGGAACTGATCTCGGATGATTGGTTGCTCCCGCTCGAAACCACGGAGACAGAGAGAAAATTGGCAGCACTCGAGGCTGAAAATGCACGTTTGAAAACGACCGAGCCTTCCTTCTCAATCCGCTGTAAAAACCAGTCGGACACCGTAGTCGACCGATGTTGCGCGTCCTACACATGGTACGAACCTCTGACCGACGCCGAGGTCGATGGCTTGATGGAGAGACTGAAAGTCCACTTTCCCATGGCAACCGATTTCGGCCCAAAGGAACCGACAGCGCGGTCAGCACCCTCGACTGTCGCCAACAGGCTCTTTGCAACCATTCGGATTTTCACTCCTGCAACCGACAAAGAGATCGAGAAATACCGAGAGGAAACTTACCCCCAATGGTTGGATCATTGTGAAGTGATGCTTCGGGAGCACCATCGGACGCTACAACACGAAACACCGGTGCTCGAGTTCACGTTTCTGGCTGAGAACATCGGCACACGCCCGGCTACCGACGCCCTCATAACAATTGAGGCTCGCGGCAAGTTTCAGATCAAGCCGCCATCGTACAACGATCCAGACGAGGAACAGGAAGGCGAAGATGATACTACGGGTAACCTTGAGGCTAAGGAGTTGCCCCGACCGCCTATAGCGCCCCGTGGCCATTGGAAGGACGAGATTGTCGGCCAACCCGGGGAAGTCCTTCGCAATTTGAATAAACTGGCGAGCTCGCTGGAAGGCCTTCCCGGATTCGCGCACATTGACCCAGGTCTCGTGGAGAAACCGTTTGCGCTCCCGTCGTTCAATCCACCGGCTTCACGCGATCCTAACGCGTTCTACTACAAGCCCGACCTCCCATCAATGCCACAGGACTCTTTCGCTCTAGAATGTGCTCAATGGCGTCATGACAATCAGGTAGAACACTTTGTCGTGGAAATCCATGTTTCAACCGATCAAGATGAGGTCAAGGGATTGCTCGTCTGCCGCATTCAGGCGGGGAATTTGTCGAAGTCCGTGTCGAGCTGTATACCGATTCGCATTGCGATAACTCATGTCAGTGCCTTCGAGGCTGCCCGCAGCATGGTGGAGACGCTGGTCGGCATTCCATAGTTCTGGATTGGTCTCTCCCCCGCGGTCCGATACGGCCGAATAGCGCACGAAAAAACACATTGCTTGGAAAACAACAACACCGTTCCGGCACATGAAGCAGGCGCCCTGCTCACGTCGACCGTCGACGCCAGCCGGTCACCGCTTCGTGAGAGTGTTGAAGCGCCGCTGTGGCGAGGTGCATGTACGGAAAGACACTGAAGGCACAGCTGACACCATGTCGAAGCGGCTTGAGGGAGAACGCTGGGCCTAAGCGTCCGATTCGGAGGGGGTAGCAGAAGCCGCCTTATCCGGGTAGGGGCAATATGCGAGTCAGAAACGTCCGCTCAGAGCTTTTTCTGCAGGCGATAGAGTATCTCCAGTGCTTGCCTGGGGCTCAATTCATCCACTTCCAATTCCTTCAATTCGTTGATCAGCGGATGTTGCTCGGGGCCGCTGAACAGGTCGCTCTGGGCCGGGAGCATTGGGGCGGCCTTGCCGCTTTCCAACTCTTGCAGTTTGTTGCGAGCCGCCGCCAGGACATGGCCAGGAATTCCGGCCAGCTTGGCGACTTGCAGACCGAAGCTGCGGTTGGCGGGTCCGTCCTGGATGTTGTGCAGGAAGACGACATGATCCTGGTACTCGGTTGCGTCCAGGTGAACGTTGGCCATGGTCGGGCACTGCTCCGGCAAGGTGGTGAGTTCGAAATAATGGGTGGCGAACAGGGTGAAAGCTTTCACCTGTTGCGCCAGTGTTACCGCCGCCGCCCAGGCCAGCGAGAGACCGTCAAAGGTGCTGGTGCCCCGGCCCACTTCATCCAGCAGCACCAGGCTCGCCGGGGTGGCATTGTGCAGAATATTTGCCGTTTCGGTCATTTCCACCATGAAGGTGGACCTGCCGCCGGCAAGATCATCAGAAGAACCGATGCGGGTGAAGATGCGATCCACCGGAGATAGCCTGACTGCATCCGCGGGAACGAAACTGCCTATGTGCGCAAGCAGGGCAATGACCGCAATCTGGCGCATGTAGGTGGATTTACCACCCATGTTGGGACCTGTGATCAACAGCATGCGCCGTTGATCGTTCAGCAGGCAGTCATTGGCAATGAAAGGTTCTTCCAACACTTGCTCCACCACCAGGTGCCGGCCGGCCTGAATGTCCAGGCACGGCTCCCGGCTGAACCGGGGACGGCACAAACGAAGGTGTTCGGCCCGTTCCGCCAGACAGGCCAGGACATCGAGTTCGCAGAGTACCTGGCTGGTAGTCTGGAGTTCCGGCAGTTGCTTATTGAGCAGGGCCAACAACTCCTCATACAGATACTTTTCCCGGCTCAGGGCGCGGCTTTTACTACTCAGGGCCTGGTCTTCAAACTCCTTGAGGACCGGGGTGATATAGCGCTCGGCGTTTTTCAGGGTCTGGCGGCGAATATACTCCTGCGGCGCCAGGTGCGACTGACCCTTGCTGATCTCGATGTAGTAGCCGTGCACCCGGTTGTAGCCTACCTTGAGGGTGTTGATACCGGTTTTCCGCCTTTCCTGTTGTTCGATTTCCAGCAGGTAAGCGCCCGCGTTGCTGCTGATCTGGCGTAGTTCATCCAGCTTTTCATCGTAGCCGCCGGCGATGACGCCGCCGTCGCGCAGGACCGCCGGCGGTTCTTCGATGATGGCGCGCTGCAACAGATCAACGGCATCGGGGTGCTCGCCACATTGCTCCAGAAGCCTCGACAACAGCGGCGTGCGGCACTGATGCAGCGCTTTGCGCAGGGCCGGCAGCGCCAGCAGAGATTGGCGCAGAAGAGACAGGTCCCTGGGCCGGGCGGAACCCAACGCCACCCTGGTCAGAATTCGCTCGGTATCCCCAATGGGTTTGAGACAAGCCCTGACGGACTCGAAGCGATAATCACCGCACAGCTTGTTCACTGCCTGGTGGCGCTCCTGCAGCCGCACAGTGTCGGTCAGTGGTTGTTGCAACCAACGGCGCAGTGTGCGCCGGCCCATCGCTGTAACGCAGCTATTCATCACCGAGTACAGCGTGTTATCCACGCCGCCGGAGAGATTGCTATCGATTTCCAGGTTGCGCCGGGTAGCGGCGTCCAGAATCACACTGTCCTCGCGGCGCTCCACAGACAGGCCGCGTATATGAGGCAGGCTGCCGCGCTGGGTGTCTTGCACATATTGCAGCAAGCAACCCGCTGCGGCGACAGCCAGGTCCATTTCGGCACAGCCGAAACCTTGCAGGCCATGAGTTTGAAACTGGGCATTGAGGGCTTTTTCCGCACTGTCTCGATCGAATTCCCAAAGCGGCCGGCTGTGCGCCCCCTGGTGGGAGGTAACCGGCGGCAGCGCAATACTCTCCTGATAGAGCAACTCCGCCGGATGGAGACGCTCAAGTTCACTGTAAAGCGCTTCCTCTCCATCGACTTCCATGACCCGGAACCGGCCTGCGCTGAGTTCCAGGCTGGCGAGTCCAAATCGCTGCTGGCGCTGACTCAGGGCGATCAAGAGGTTGTCCCGGGATGCCTCCAGCAGCGCCTCGTCGCTGACCGTGCCGGGGGTAAGCACACGCACCACCTGGCGCTCCACTGGCCCCTTAGTGGTAGCCGGGTCGCCAATCTGTTCACAGATGGCTACAGAGACACCGGCCTTGACCAGCCGGGCCAGATAGGATTCGACGGCATGAAATGGTACACCGCACATCGGTATGGGTTTTCCTGCGGATTTGCCCCTGGCTGTCAGGGTGATCTCCAGCAGACCGGCGGCGCGCCGGGCATCCTCGAAGAACAACTCGTAAAAATCACCCATCCGGTAGAACAGCAGATCTTCAGGGTGCTTCGCCTTGATGGTCAGGTATTGGGCCATCATCGGGGTGTGCCGGCCGCTGTCGGTCTGTGTCTGCTGTTGCTTGTCCACGGTTGAGGATTGGCCTGCTGAGATCGTAACTTTCAAGGCCGGCATGACCGGGTGGGTCGCCAGGTTCTTGCTGCGCCAGGGTCCAGTTGCCTGCTGAAAGTGTGTTTCAGGGCTGTACTGGCGCGAGGCGCGGGCAACCCGCATATTGCACCAGTACGGCCTGAAATCACAGCGCCCACCACCACGGTGGCGCCGATGCGAGTAATGCCTGCACCTTGCGCCGCTGACGGGGCCTCAGCCCTGTCAGCGCCTCAGGGTGAGCGGTATTTCACGGTCAGGAAATACATTCTTGGCGGTAAGGTGCTGAGGTCGGTAGCGCCAAATGCGTCTACCGCGAAGCCGCCATTGACTTCCCGTTCGTCACCCAGGTTTTTTCCATAGGCGGAAATCTGCCAGTGTTCCTGTGGAGAAATGTAGGTAATTCCCGCGTTGTAGCTGGTGTAGCTGCCGGAGTGCAGCAGGTCGAAGGTCGCCGCCTGCAAGTCACTGGTGTAGAACACGTCATCCTTGTAGGCTGCGTCGCCCCGCAGGCGCAAGCTGCCAAGGTCGCCGATGCTGAATTGGTACTGGATACCCAGGTTGCCCTGCCATTCAGGAACCCCGGAGAAGGGCCGGTTACTGGCGTCTTCGGTGATGAAGGTTTGTCCAGTGGGGTCGCGGAGGTCTGGAGTAAGAACATCGAATTCCTCAAATTCGGGATCCACGTAGCTCAGGCCCGCATTGATGTTCAATCCCTCCGCGGGTATCGCGCTCAGTTCCAGTTCAAAACCACGGAGACTGGATTCAGCGGCGTTATCCACTACCAGCGCCAGCCCGCCGGCGAGAACGCTGGACGGGCGGTTCACCAGAATTTGCTGATCTTCATATTCATTGTAGAACACGGCGCCGTTCAGGCGCAGACGGCGCTCCAGCCACTCGCTTTTGATTCCCAATTCATAGGAAAGGAGAGTCTCCGGGTCCACTACGGAAATATCCGCAGCACCGGTGGGCCTGCCGTTAAAGCCACCGCTGCGAAAACCCCGGGAGACATGAAAGTAAGCCATCAGATCATCATTCCACTGATAGTCCAGGCCAAGCTTGGGCGAAAACTCGGCCCAGTCGTCCTTACAGCTGTAGTAAGAGCCTACCCCCCGTGGCGTCACATCACTGCACTTGGCCGGGTCGGTGGGGCCCGGCGCGAGGATCGGCGTCTGGCTGTCCCTCTTGTAATTGAACAACCCGTAGTCTTTCTCTTCCTCGGTATAGCGGCCCGCCACTATCAACCGGACCTGCTCACTCAGGCGATAACTGGTGTGTCCAAACAGAGCCTTGTTGGTCACTTCCTGGGAACGTTCGAAGCGCAGGGTCAAATCCAGCGGTACGGCCAGGAATCGCAGCGGAACGCCGTCCGGTGTGGTGGCGGAAAAGGGTAGATCAGCCAGGGCGCCGTAGAGACCGGGCGCAACATTCACTTCCGTACCGTGGAAGCCGTTCTCGTCAAAATAATATGCGCCCAGAACCCAGTCCAGTTTTTCTCCGAAAGCGAAGCCACTGAGGAGGAACTCCTGGCTGAACTGATCCTGGTCAAACCTGCCCAGCACCGAGAAAAAGTCCTCCGGGTCGTTGTCGCTGTCGCGCAATACTTCTGATTCCAGTTCCCGGTAGCCGGTAATGGACTTGAGGCGCATGCCGTTGCCGAACTCCCATGTGTTGGTCCAACTCAGCCCCAGGGTCTCCAGTTCATCCCGGGTTTCGGCGGAAGCGTTACTGCGATCAATGTCGGTGGTTGGCTGACAACAGTTGCCGACAAAGCTGTTGTAGAAAAACGGAAAGACCTCGAAGGAATCGAAGTTCGCCAACACCCGCGGGTAGACGTTTTGATCCTGCTCTACTACGTCCGCAACCAGGTGAGAGCTAAAGTGCTCGCCGGGTGTCCAATTCAAGTGGCCGCGCATGCCCCACATGTCCAGGTTTCCCGCATCATCCCCGGCGCTGCGTTTCTGCCAGCCATCGGACTGTTTCCTGATCACGGACAAACTGGCCGCCAGCTCATCCCGCGCCAGCGGGAACTCCAGGTAAGCCTTGCCGCCGGTATGCCCGTAATCTCCCAGCGTGCCCTCCAGGGAGTAACGGGTATCTCCAGAGGGCGCCCTGGTCACCACATTGATGGCGCCGCCGATGGTATTCCTGCCAAATAGTGTTCCCTGGGGCCCACGCAGCACCGAAATACGTTCGATATCCGCAAATTCGAAGTTGGCGCCAATGTTGCGCGCCAGGTATACCCCATCAACATAGGTGCCGACCCCGGGGTCCACGGTTATGGCGAAATCGCTCTGGCCGACGCCGCGAATATATGCCGCCAGAGTCGAACCGCTACCGTCAGATGCGATTTGCATGGTCAGGCCGGGGGTGAGTTCCTGGATACTGCGCAGGTCGGACAGGGCTGCATCCTCAATGGTTGCGGCAGTGATGGCGGTGATGGAAATCGGGGTGGCCTGTAAATCCTCATTGCGTTTGCGGGCGGTGACGATCACCTCTTCCAGTACCGCGGCGCCTGCGGCCTGCAGGGGCGCCGCCAACGGAAATAGCAGGGCCAATCCGGTGCAGAGTGCCAACAGGCTGGAATATCTAAACATGACTATCTCCAATGGGGTCCCGATGAAAAAGAATTGCCCCACCGATTATAGCCATCGAAAATAACGCCTTGTGGTCACTCGGGGTTACTGGGGCGCGTTTGTATTGAGGAACTGCCGCAGGCGCAGCGGCCCGAGGCATCATGAATCGGGTTGCGGTACGATCCTGAGATAGGGCTTGGGCGCTTTCCAGCCGTCGGGGAAACGCTCCCTGGCCTGTTCATCGGACACCGCGGGCACGATGATTACATCTTCGCCCTGGCGCCAATTCACCGGCGTGGCCACCTGGTGCCTCGCGGTCAGTTGGCAGGAGTCGAGCAGCCGCAGCACCTCATCGAAATTCCGTCCGGTGCTCATCGGATAGGTCAGCATGGCCTTGATGGTCTTGTCCGGACCGATAATGAAGACCGAGCGCACAGTGGCGTTATCGGCTGCGGTACGCCCCTCGGCAGTGTCGCCGGACTCGGCCGGCAACATGTCGTACAGTTTTGCCACGCTCAGTTCCGGATCACCGATCAACGGGTAATTTACGGCATGGCCCTGGGTTTCCTCGATATCCCTGGACCACTCGGCATGCCGGTCCACCGGGTCGACGCTCAAGCCCAGAATCTTGCAGTTGCGCTTGGCGAATTCCGGCTGCAAAGAGGCCATGTAACCAAGTTCGGTGGTGCACACCGGCGTGAAATCCTTGGGGTGGGAAAACAGAATGGCCCAGCCGTCGCCAATCCATTCATGGAAGTCGATAACTCCCTGGGTAGTCCTGGCGCTGAAGTTGGGCGCCTTTGAATTGATGCGTAGCGTCATGATTCACTCCTGGTATGGTTGCCGCATAAATGTCGAGTATATCACCGTGCTGGTGTTGCGGGTCAGGGTTGAGGGAGTAGCGGAGTACTCATTGACCCACGCACTGGCTGAATTCACCAAGCCCTGGCCCGGGCTTTGTTTGAATCGAATTTCAGCACAGGCCCTCTTCCTGCAGCACCGGTTGCACCTCTTTTGCGAACAGGTGCAGGCTCTGCCAGGCCAGGTCCGGATGAATGCCGCCGCAGAGGGGATGGAACTGGATTGGCTGGGCCTCAATCATGCCGCGGGCGGCCTCAATCAACTGTTCCGGTGTGTAGACCCGGTAGGCGCCGCTGGCGCGCAGGTCGTCGGCGTGGCTGTAGTGCCGGTAAGGGCTGAACATCTGCGCCTGTTCGGCCCAATCCGCGTAGACATTGGTTTCATGCAGTAAATGGGGAGCGATCTGCTGCCAGTATTCATCCGGATTTTCGGCGACAAAGGTCACCGTTGACGGGCCGGCCGGCATTGGGCCAGGGTCGGGCTTGCCCAGCTTCTTCAATTCTTCGCGGTAGTACTCGAAAATCACCGGATCGGCGGGAATGAAAAAGTCCGCGTGTTGCGCGGCTCTTCGCGCGGCCGGGCGGCTGGTGCCGCCCATCAGCAGTAGTGGCCTCGGCTCGGAGTGCGGGGTAGGTGTGACGGTGATGGTGCGCTCCCCATGCTGGAAAGTCTTGCCGCTCCAGGCTTGCTGCAGGAAGGGACCAATCTCATCCATGTATTTCTTGCGGTCCCGCAGGGTCTTGCCCACTGCATGGAACTCGGACTCCCGGTAGCCACCGCTGAGCACGGGTATGACCCGGCCGCGGCTGATGATATCCAGTACGGCCAGATCTTCAGCCAGTTGCACCGGATCGTGCAGGGGCGCGATCAGCGCGGAAATATACAATTGCAGGCTTTGGGTGCGGGCGGCGATAGCCGAGGCCAGCACCAGGGGAGAAGGGCAGTAGCCATCTTCAGAACCGTGATGCTCCGACAGATGGGCGCTGAGGAATCCGTGCTGCTCCCCCCAGGCGCACTGCTCGATGGCGGCGCGATACAGGTCGGCCTTGGAGGCGCTGCAAATTTCCGGGCGCCGCAAGTCATAGCGAAACATGATATTGGCCATGGGATTTCCTTCAAGGGTCCGCATCAAAATTCGCCACAATGTTACACCAGTTCGCTCGACAGGCTGAAATTAGACCGTGAATGGTGAAAAATTTTTGCCGGAGGGCTTGCCTTTTTTTGTTGCCACTGGTTACATATACAGTACTTTGCAGTAGTGATTTTCTCGGATCAAAATGGCCGGGCGGCGGCGTCCAGGCAGGCTCGCGAGCCGCGCTTCCGGCCATCCACAGGAGCAGGTTATGGACATCAACAAGGAGAAAGCATTGGCGGCGGCGCTGGGCCAAATTGAACGTCAGTTCGGCAAGGGTACGGTCATGCGCCTGGGTGATACGGAGCAGGTGGCCATTCCCTCCATCTCTACTGGTTCCCTGGGGCTTGATATCGCCCTGGGTATCGGCGGTTTACCGCGCGGCCGGATTGTGGAGATTTACGGTCCCGAGTCTTCTGGCAAGACCACCCTGGCGCTTCAGGTTATTGCCGAAGCCCAGAAAAGCGGGGGTACTGCGGCCTTTATCGATGCCGAACACGCCATGGACCCGATGTATGCGGAAAAGCTCGGCGTGGAGATTAACGACCTTATCGTGTCGCAGCCGGATACCGGTGAGCAGGCCCTGGAGGTCACCGAAATGCTGGTGCGTTCCGGGGCCCTGGACGTGTTGGTGGTGGATTCGGTGGCCGCACTGACGCCCAAGGCGGAAATCGAGGGTGAAATGGGTGACAGCCATGTGGGTTTACAGGCCAGGTTGTTGAGCCAGGCCATGCGTAAACTTACCGCGACCATTAAACAAACCAACAGCATGGTGATCTTCATCAATCAGATCCGTATGAAAATCGGGGTGATGTTTGGCAGCCCGGAAACCACTACCGGTGGCAATGCGTTGAAATTCTACTCTTCGGTGCGTCTGGATATCCGCCGCATCGGTGCGGTGAAAGACGGCGATGAAATCGTTGGCAACGAGACCCGCGTCAAAGTGGTCAAGAACAAGGTGTCGCCCCCCTTCAAGCAGGCCGAGTTCCAGATTATGTACGGCAAGGGCATCTACCGCATGGGCGAGGTCATCGATTTGGGAGTGAAGCTGGACCTGATCGAAAAATCCGGGGCGTGGTATTCCTGCCAGGGTGACAAAATCGGTCAGGGCAAGGCCAATGCCGCCAAGTACCTGGAGGAAAATCCGTCCATGGCGTCTGACGTCGAAGCGCAGATTCGGACCAGGCTGCTGAACACAGTAACTCCCGAAACCGCTGAACAACCTGCCGCGGCCACCCTTGCGGAAGCAGCCACATTGGCAAGCTAACAACCTGCCGGACGAAAATATCGAACGCACGCAGCAAAACCCTGATGACCGAATCACAGGACCGCAAGGCGCTTCGGCGCCAGGCCATGGACCTGCTTTCCCGCCGCGAGTACCTGTACAGCGAATTGATTGTCAAATTGAAGAAGCGCATTGACGCCCCGGAATTGATTGCCGAGGTGTTGACAGCCCTGGCCCGGGAAAACCTGCAATCCGACCAGCGCTATTGTGACAGTTATGTACGGCAGCGCAGCGCCAGGGGTTATGGGCCGGAACGCATCCGCCTGGAGTTGTGTCACAAGGGTGCGCAGGACGAGCAGGTCGATACCGCGATGCAAGCCGCCGGTCATGATTGGTATGAATTGGCCCGGCGCGCCCGCGTCAAGAAGTTCGGCCCCGCGATGCCCGCTGACTTCAGGGAAAAGAGCAAACAACTGCGCTTTTTACAGTACCGTGGTTTTGGAGGAGATTACGCTCACGCGGCGTTTGCCGATGAATAAAATCTGCGGGCTAGCAGCCTGTCGGGCTTGGGCGTCCGTAGCGAGGGAAAGTCCGACAAAAAAAGGGGTCAGACCCCTTTTTTCCGCGGGCGTCCGTAGCGAGGGAAAGTCCCAGAAAAAAGGGGTC
>JAPOQD010000148.1 GCA_026710905.1 Halieaceae bacterium | reverse complement strand
GGCGGTGGTGGGATCCGACGCCCCCGTGTCGTCGTTGGTGCCACAAGCGGCAGCGAACAGCGCAGCAGCGGACACACCGGCGATGGCTCGCAATGCTCTCCCCACAACAGAAAGCTACAACCGTCCATGCCGCTTCTTCCGTCAGGGGTTCCCCGGTAGATTGGCAATCGCCACGGAAGGGACACCACCGGCTTGCGTGAAAACCGGGGAGGTTCAAACAGCCCCCCTCCGAACACCCCCAAGCGGCCAAAACCCCGCACCAACCCCCGCCGCTGGCTTGATACTTTTATTTCGCGCCGTTAAACGCGCCAGCACGCCCCCGTAGGGTGCTGGTAGATAAATGTATATGTCCAGGTCAGAGGGTTGCAGTTAAGGCTAAAAGCGCCTAAATATCTATATTCCGAGAAACAACTTCCCGTATTTGAGAAAATTTGTTGTCTCTAATCTTAGCTTCTAATCATGTATATGCAGGTCAGAGAACTAAATTGCAATCGGAACTAGTACAAGTTAGAACAACGAAACCTACGCTAAACGTCCCCACAAGAAAACCAGTCAAATCGGGTCCGTTGGGCTGCAACAGAAATAGATAGTACGGGCCTAGTAGTAGTTAGCTTGTGGGCGTGAACGTATGAGGGGTCAGAGCGAATTGATTGTTCCCCGTAGTTGCCCTTCTAACCATTCATCGCCGCTACATCATACATAGAGTCAGGAGTATCCGGCTTTTGGTATATGCTGCTGCGCCACCGTTCGATACTGTCTCTTTCCTCGTTGTATGTGCTGACCAGCGTTCCGTACATCTGGTCTGCCTGATCTAGTATCTTATTCCGACTCCGTTTTGTTCTCTTATACGCAAATTCGTGATAAAGACGTTCCAATTGTCTAACGGTGTCCTTAAGGGACTCATATTCATCTGCATTGCGTTGGCAGACATCAGTTATGTGCCACAGCATATCCCACGAAGTATCTGATAATTCCTTATATGGAAGGTTGGGAGTGGTTACACACTCCCAACAATAATGTCTCCCGACACTTCGCCTTCCACACTCTCCACCGAACTTGACGTTTCCCGTACTAACGCCTTCACATCGTGGTGAATCAGCGTGCTTTCCGCACAGTACACACAAGGTTTTTCGGTGTATGTAGCGTCGAAGTGCCGCGCTTCGCTTTTTCTCGATTTGAGATACGCGCCAGACCAATTTCTTCGTTTCATCGTCAGGTATGGACTCAGTGAATCTTGCGGTTATACCGATGTACTTGTCATGCCCTGAATTGATCCACTCAACTATGAACCGTTGGGCCTCATCCCATCCCAACAGAAAACGAGAGTGAGCTATTCTATATCTCATGGTTGCTTGACGGATCGGGCCTAGTGTTTGTTTGACTCTATCCGACACAATCCACAGCAGCCATAAGCGTGCTACATGATCCATTCTTGGTTTCAACGCTATATACAAACCTATAATGGCGATGGGAACAGCCACAATGGTCGTCCACGCAGCAATGTAGGTAATTTCTTCGGCCATCAGTCAACCCTTCGGATCGCGATGCGGGGATAGACCGGCTTCTCCCTTTCCGCTGGCACTTCCAGCAAGGCAGGAAACAACCTAGTCGTAATTACAAAGACCCTCAAAACGACTTTGCGGGTGCTGCCAGACCCCACCCTGCGTTGCGATGGTCGCCGTTCGCTGTGAGAGACGGCCCAACGAATCTAGGGGAGTGTCAATGCAGGCCAACGGGACGGGCTGGGGTGGCCGTCAGGTGAGCTAGGCGTTCAGGACGATGCCCGTGAAGATGACCACCTGCAAGGTGGAGATGGCGATGCCCGCTCTGGCGAGCTACAGGTGGGGGGAATTGTGACGGACAGCATTGCGCTCCCCCGCGTAGGGGAAAATCCAGATCAACGCCCATCCGAAGATCGACAGTGTGAAACCGGCGACAGCCTTCGGGTTGCCCTTCATGTGATGGGAGGGTACGGGGTCTGAGTAGTGGAGCAAGCGCGGCTGACCTGCCAACCATTGCAAGCTGATCGGTCCTCTATCCTAAGACCGCGTTTTCTATCAGTTAGATACCTTGCAAGTTTCCGTCGGTCTATCAGACGTGCAAACTGGCAGGTTGGCAACTGTCGTATCCCGACCTCTGGCTCGTACATCAACATCATGGGCTACGACATCTCCACTGGACATACAATGTGTGCGGCTATGCCCGACATATTGACCGCCTGAAAGTTGTGGGGCAACCACTATCACGCAACCTCTTGGGGTTGGTTCTGTTGAGTCGTGTTCAACGTAACGGCCAACCGACGATGACACACCGCTCTTTGTTGGGGATCGGAAAGCGACATGGCGAGTCATTATGATATTGCATGGTTGGGTGGTGGAAGTAACGGTGTGGGGAGGGTAGGGACTGATATGCGTTAGTCGTTGTCTTCCGGTCAATATGTACGCAATTGACGCTCTGCCTGGGATTGTATTAGTGATGCGTATTCGATTTCTTGATACTTCGGCATCGTTGCTGTTGACTTCGGTAGTGTATGGGCCATTGCACGGGCCGTAAACATGGTCGTAGACTTTGGTGCTGCCCGAAGCGTACCCCGAAGGGTCGTTATCGCAACTTCCCCCTTCGCTTGTGAATACGCCTCCATTGACACCCTTTGCGTGCGATCCCGACTCGCATGATGCAGCGCGTCGCTGTTCCAACGTCGGGGTCCGCACCGAGACGGTGAGCGGGCGACCTGCGGTATAGATGGGAATGTGGCGTGATGTGATACGTCCCAAGCGAATGGACTCAACAAGATCAGCCCCACTTAATTCAATAACTTCATCCGGGTTCGCTGAATAGTACGCCCGCCAAGCAGTAACAGGGTACTGCGCCCTGATAGTTCCGTCTTTCACACATTGGTCGATGTTGTTGATACCAGTCGAATGGGTGTAACCAGGGGGGCAGACATTATTACTTTGAGCGTTTGAAGGTGCTGCGAAAGCCACACCTGAAATCAGAATATAGGCTAACAGTGTTGGAATGACCCTTTTCATAATGACTCTTTGACGCATTGGGAAGATGGCTGCGGAACAATTGTGAGTTCCACAATTCAACTTTACCACAGTCTTCTATCCGCAAAATTGTGGCTGGGGTCTGCGCGAAATAATTACCTCTTGGTGAAAGCTCAGCGTTTCCTTGAAGCGAGACGCGTTTTGCCGAATTCCGAGGCACATCTTTAGTGGGGGATGTTTCCGCAGGTCAGAGGGTTGCGCTGAATGGTCATTTTTTATCTATTTTGCCCGTGCTGATTCTCAGGATGGCCTCTTATAGACGTTCAGGTTGCGCTGCTCAATGAGCCAAGCCGCCACACTCGTCTGAAAGCGGCGGCGGCTTCTTCGTCCTACGACCGGACGGAAGCAAGGAAGGCTTGCCAATCTTCGTCATAGACGGCGCACCGACCGTGACGATGATGGACTCAAAAGGTGAGAGCTTCTATGTGCCGTTGGTACTCAAAGAGGTACAACGCCGCCCGCTGAGAAGTGGCAAGGTCATCGTCTACCTCGTTTTGGAACTCCCTGACAACGCGCTCGTGCCTCTGAATCTTGTTGGGGCAAGAACAAGAATCAGGGTGAACAGCACGAAAGAAGAACGAGACGCTACCCCCACACAAGAAGGACTCGTGCTCTGCGAGTCTTTCCCGAAGGGGTAGGCGAGCAGTTCAAGAAAGTGTTTGGGCTGCGCGAAGACGCTGAATCAGCCTTTGCCCACATCAAGCGACGAACGAACGGGCGAGCACGCTCGGTTGGTGCTGACCGCATTGAACTGGACTTGTTTGCCCATCAGCAGATCGTCGCCATACAAGCAATCATCCACCATCATCTCCGCGAACAGGCCGACATCAGCGAGTGGTTTGGGCAGTACAGTCCCAATCGCAAACCTGTCCAACTTCAGGTGGTACGACAAGCAGCGTGACCCGAAAGCACCCGTCAGTCGTGTGAAGGCATGACGGACGGGTGCTTTCGCGCCCAGCCACGAACGCCAAGAGCGCGGCAATACGCTGAGCAGGGAAACCGCACACGCCAGACCCCATGCCCTAACTAGCATGACGCTCAATGGAACACACTGCCTGCCGAAATAATTGACACCGAAAACTAAACCGAAAATCCAACCGGCCCGCCCCTGTAGCTCAGTCAGGACAGAGCAGGTGACTTCTAATCATCAGGCCGCAGGTTCGAATCCTGCCGGGGGCGCAAATTTCTGGGGGCTGGCGGGGCTGGGGCGGGGTGGGGGTTGGAGGCGGTATCGGCCGGTTTTGGTGTCGTGTCGGATGGTGTGGCGGTGTTTGTGGACCTTTGTATGGCAGCGGGGGCACAACAGCACCAGGTTGGTTATGTCGGTGGGGCCGTTGCGGTCCCAGGGTTGGATGTGGTGGGCGTCGCACACCTGAGGTCTGAGGCCGCAGCCCACACAGCCCCGGTCTCTGCGGTACAGGGCCAGCTTCTGGGCTTTGGTGACTGCTCTTTGGGCTCTGCCCACGTATAGGGGCTGCCCGTCGGCGGCGAAGATCATCGGAACGATCTCTGCGTCGCAGGCGAGGCGGCGGAGCTCGTCTAAGTCGATGGGGGTGCCGTCGATGAGACCGGCGTTTGCGAGCCGGCCTGCGATGGCGTCGTAGTCGGCGGATACCACCAGCACTGTTTTCTGCGGCGTGATCTCGCCGCCCGGCGTGTTTGCCGCCGGGTTGGCGTTGTCGGCGGGTCGTTGGGTGATGAGCGCGACCAGCGCGTCGGCGTTGCGCTGCTCGAAAGTGCGGATCGGGTCGTAGGCGATGTCGTCGCCGACCATCTTGGCGCTCATGGCACCGAGTGCCGTTTTGACCCGCTCGCCGGACACCTGGTCTAACTCGGCGTGCAGCACGACCATGCCGCCTGATCCGTCGAACACCTTGGCGCTGCGGCGGGCCCGCTGGCGCTCGCCTCGGCTCATCCCATCGTCGGCGCGGCGCTGGTCCTCGCGCGCCGCGATGGTCCTTTTAAACTCGTCGTGGCCCTGCCAGCCGCCCAACGCCAAGATCTCCTGTTGGTCCTGTGCGCTCATCGGCGCCCGCTTGTGAGACTCGGACACCATCCCGGCCTGATCCGCGGAAATGCGACCGTCGC
>JAPOQD010000145.1 GCA_026710905.1 Halieaceae bacterium | reverse complement strand
TGAGCCCGACCGGGCCTTCCTGTTCAGGTCCAAAGATCTGGCGCAGTGGGAGTACCTGCATACCCTATATGAAGGCGGTGAGCATACTGAAATCAGCGAGGACTGTGCTGTTCCGGACTTTTTCCCGTTGGGCGACAGGCATGTTCTGCTCTTCGCCAGCCACAGCAGGGGGGCCCAATACTATACCGGGACTTACGCCAATCATCGATTTACGCCCACGCGGCACGGAAGACAGGCCTACGGTGAGACAAATTTCTCCAACAGGACAGGTATTCTGAACGAGTGCCAGACGCTATTGGACGGCAACGGCCGCCGCGTCCTCTTTGGCAGGCTGTCCGAGGGTCGCTACGGTTACATTCAGCGGGCATCGGGTTGGTCGGGGATCATGGCCCTGCCGATGGCGCTTTCAATGGGTGAGAACGGCGACCTGCTCCTGAACCCGGTGGAGGAGTTGGAGGTGCTGCGCCGCAATCCTGTGAAATTGTCCGACATCCGCCTGGCGGGAGACTCAACGGTCACGCTTGACAGGGTACGCGGCAACCGGTTGGAGATCCGGGCGATATTCAGTTGGGAAAGCGCAGAGGAGTTCGGCCTGAGCGTATGCTGCTCGCCCGACGGCGCAGAACAGACGATGGTCCGACTTAATGTAAATCCCAATGATTCAACGCAGCCACAGGAAAGATTGAGCCCCGACAGATTAATGGTCCTGGACGTTACGCGCTCGAGTGTCAGTCAGGGGGTCAAGAACCGGGAGTCGCAGCGGTGTACGGTCAAGCACGCTTACGGCAAACCCATTGAGCTGCGCGTTTTCGTCGACCGTAGCGTGGTCGAGGTTTTTGCAGAGGGCGGCCATTACCTGGCCAAGCCCATTTATCCGGCGCGGCCAGACAGCGTGGGCGTGCAGGTCTTTTCTCTGGGCGGCAATGCAACCCTCCACTCCCTGGAGGCGTGGGAAATGGACGCTGTCTGGCCGATCTGAAATCGCGGGTCAGAGCCGCCCTCGTCCTACACTGAAGAAGACGAATCATGCCTGCCACTGGCTTTCCTCTTCGATTTCTCCTTGCCCCTGCCTTTAACGGTGTGGCGCAGCGGACTTACCTGTGCAGTCCCTGCCATATGGTGTCATCGATGCTCCACTACGTCATGCCCTACGACAGTCGCTGTGCCTCTACCCTGAGTACCGCGTAATGCATCTCCTGAGCTTCGCGCCGGCAGCATCGTCACACCGCAGGCCGCGGCGGCTGAAATGGCGAGTCCGGCCGCTTTTTTGGACCTGACTTCTCAAGGGTTGGTAGGCTATACTTATGGGTGAACTGAGTTCCTTCAACTACCAGGAGGCATGACTCATGTCTGATCCGTTGCGAATTCTCTCCGTCGGCGCACATCCCGCCGACATTTTCGACCAATCCGGAGGCACAATGGCCCATCACGCCGCCCGCGGCGACTATGTCGGCTGTGTCGTCCTCACACACGGAGCGCGCGTCCACGATAAAGTCATCAGCGATGAGATGCACCACCGTAGCGAAATTCCCGCTGCCGATGAACTGCAGTCCTTGATGGCCGAGCGATCTGATGTCAAGGCGGAAGAAGCCCGCAAGGCCTGCAATCTGTTGGGCGTTGAGGACGTATACTTTTTCGGCGCCGATGATGCCGTTCTTCTCGTCACCGAC
>JAPOQD010000144.1 GCA_026710905.1 Halieaceae bacterium | reverse complement strand
TCAAGGGTACACCCGGGCTGACAATGAGGCATTGCGCGCTGGCCAGCACGCCTGGGTCAAAGCCACCGAGATAAAGTTCCGCCCCAGGGCAATCTTCTCTCAATTGCGCCAGTCCCGGCGGCAAATCGCGGCTGTCCATGGCCGCGAAGGGAGTTCCCCGCTGCTGAAAATAACGCACACAGGACTGGCCGGTGGCCCCCAAACCGAGCACCACGAACTTAGCCTGCATATCTCACCAGGCCGCTACTCACAGGAAAAAACCTCTCACATTTCAATTGATTCATACCAAATTCGTCCCTTTTGCCGGTTGCAGAATGCGCTGGGCGCGCCCTGGCTGCTATCTGCCTGGCGTTGTTCAAAACCGCCTCCACTGGTCATCACTCAACGCAACTTCAAGGTGGCAAGACCAATCAGCACCAGGATTACCGTGATAATCCAGAAGCGCACAATCACTCGCGGCTCCGGCCAGCCCTTGAGTTCATAATGGTGATGAATGGGCGCCATGCGGAATATGCGTTTCCCGGTCAACTTGAAAGAGGCCACTTGCAGGATGACGGAGACCGTTTCCAGCACGAAGATGCCGCCCATAATGAAAAACACGATTTCATGCCGGGTAATGACCGCCACCGTTCCCAGGGCCGCGCCAAGGGCCAGGGCGCCGACATCTCCCATGAATATCTGCGCGGGATAGGTGTTGAACCAGAGAAAGCCGAGCCCGGCGCCGGCGATGGCGCTGCAGAACACCACCAGTTCGCCGGACCCGGAGACATAGGGTATCTGCAGGTATTCAGCAAACTCGGCATGCCCTGTGAGGTAGGCGATGATGCCCAGTGCGGAACCCACCAAAACGGTCGGCAATATCGCCAAACCATCCAACCCGTCAGTGAGATTAACCGCATTGCTCGCCCCGACGATGACAAAATAGGCCAACACCACAAACAACGGTCCCATCTGCCAGGTCACTGTCTTGAAAAAAGGCAGATACAGCACAGTGGCGGCCGGACTATCCGCCAGGAAATAGAGATACAACGCAGCCCCCAGACCGGCCAGGGACAGCCAGCAGAATTTCCAGCGCATCGGCAGGCCCTGAGGATCGTTATTGACCACCTTGCGATAGTCATCCACCCAACCCACGGCGCCAAAGGCCAGGATTACCAACAGCACCAGCCATACATAGAGATTGCCCAAATCACTCCACAACAGGGTACTGGCAGCGACCGCCACCAGAATCAGGGCCCCGCCCATGGTCGGGGTGCCGGACTTGAGCAGATGCGACTCCGGCCCTTCATTGCGTACGGTCTGGCCAATCTGGTAGTAGTTGAGTTTGCGGATCATGGTGGGGCCGATCAGCAGTGATATGGCCAGTGCGGTCAGTACCCCCAAAATGCTGCGGAAAGTCAGGTATTGAAATACCTGAAAACCGCTGGCGATACTGGTCAAATACTCGGCGAGCCAAAGCAGCATGTCAGTCATCCCCCTGTTGCGGGTTCAAGGCGCTCACTACGGCTTCCATGCCGGCGCTGCGGGAGCCTTTCACCAAAACCACATCACCCACGGCAAATTGCGATTCCAATGCCGGCAAGCTGTCGATATCCGCATAAATCCGGGCCTCTTCGCCGTAGCCCCGAGCCGCGTCGGCGGCGGCGCCAACCAACCACAGCTCTTCGACGCCCCGGGAGCGGGCATAGGCGCCTATCTGCGCATGCCAGCGCGCGCTATGGGGTCCAAGTTCCGCCATTGCGCCCAACAACAGAACCGGCCGGCCCGGCGTCGACACCAACACATCAATGGCGGCTCGCACCGAGCCGGGGTTGGCGTTATAACTGTCGTCGATGACAATAGCGCCAGTGCGGGTTTGCACTGCCTTGAGGCGGCCAGGCGTCGGGGTAACAGACTCCAGGCCCTGGATTACTGCATGGAAGGGCGCCTCGGCCGCCAACGCCGCGGCAGTAGCGGCCAGCGCATTGTCTACGTTGTGCTGTCCGGGCAACGCCAGGCTGATATCCGCCTGACCCTGGTAACTGCACAATTTGAAGCTGCTGCCATGGATGCCCCGGTCCACTACGTCCAGGGCAGTCACATCAGCCCCGCAACGGCCGAAGCTGATGCAACGACGCTCCCCCAACAGGTTTTTCCACAATTTGCAGTACTCACTGTCAGCGTTGACCACGCCCACTCCTTCTTCCCCCAGACTGGAGAATATTTCCCCCTTGGCCAGCGCGACATTGCGCAGTGAACCAAAGCCTTCCAGATGAGCGGGCAAGGCGTTGAGCAGCACGGCAACATCCGGCCGGGCCAATTCCATCAAATACGCTATATCGCCCAGCCTTGTTGCGCCCATTTCAACCACGGCAAAGCGATGCTCCGGAGTGAGCCCCAGCAAGGTCAGAGGCAGCCCCACTTCATTATTGAAGTTTCCGGCGGTAGCGTGGACCGGTCCCACTGCCCGATAGATGCAATTCAACATATTCTTGACGGTGGTCTTGCCGCTGCTACCCGTAATGCCAATGAGGACACCATGGAAGTGCTCTCTGTTGAGAGCGGCCAGACGTCCCAGAGCGGTGGTGGTATCGGCAACTTGCAGGCAGGGTAGCGGCCAAGCCGCGTTGCGGGACACCACGGCGGCCACGGCGCCCTGTTCCGCGGCGCCGTCAACAAAGTCGTGACCGTCAAAGGTGGCGCCGCGCAGGGCTACGAACAATTCCCCGCCGGCCAGCCTCCGGGTATCGGTAGCCACGGAGGAAAAGCTGTCATCATTGCCTCGCAGCCGAGCCTGCAACGGCTGGGTCAGTTCAGTCAGTCTCAGCGGGCGCATCACTGTTCTGCTCCCCCTGCCGCAAGGCGCAGTTGCCGGACATCACTGAATGGCAGACGGTCTGCGCCGACTTGCTGGTAGCGCTCATGGCCCTTGCCCGCCACCAGAATACAATCACCGGGCCGCGCTCCGCTCAGCGCAAGAGTGATCGCGTCGGCCCGGTCAACTTCGACCTCCACCCCGGTTTCACAACCCGCCACTACATCGTCGATAATCCGTTCCGGCGCCTCATCCCTTGGGTTGTCGCTGGTCACAATTACCCGGTCGGCGTACCCGCTGGCTACACGCCCCATCAGCGGCCGCTTTTCAGCGTCGCGACCGCCACCACAACCGAAAACGCAGATCAGTTGGCCCTGGGTATGTGGACGCAATACCGTCAGCGCATGTAACAGCGCATCCGGGGTATGCGCATAATCAACCACCAACTGCAGGCCGCGCTGATTGGACACATACTCCATGCGGCCCGGAACCCCGCGCAGTGAGGAACTCTGCAGCAGCACCTCATCCAGGCTCAGGCCGGCGCTGCAGGCTATCCCGATGGCCGCCAGCAAGTTGGCAAGATTGAAATCTCCGGGAAGTGGACAATGCAAATCACCCTGGCCCCAGGGGCTGTGCAGCCTGGCCCGGATGCCGTCATTCCCATGGCGAATGTCTCCCACACCCAGGGCCGCGTCAGGTTTGGTCAGGGAGAATCCCACCAATTCCACCGAACTGCGCAAGCGCAGGGTCTCGGCAAAGGCATCATCCAGGTTGATTACCGCGGTGCTGATGCTGTCGAGATCAAACAGCTTCGCCTTGGCATGTGCGTACTGCCGCATGTCGCCGTGGTAATCCAGATGGTCGTGAGTGAGATTGGTGAAGACGGCCGTGTCGATGCAGGTCTGGTTGACTCGCCCCTGTACGAGACTGTGCGAAGATACTTCCAGCACCACATGCCCTACGCCATGGTCACGCCATTCGGCCAGTTGCTGCTGCAACTGTAAGGCGTCCGGCGTGGTATTCAGCGCCTCGTCCGTGCTGTCGTCCAATACCGCGCCCAATGTACCGATTACCCCACATTGGCTGTATCGGCTGCGCAATAGCTGCGCCGCCAGGCGCGAGGTAGTGGTTTTGCCGTTGGTGCCGGTAATTCCGGCAACAAACATGTCCTGGCTGGGATTGCCGTGGAAGGCCGCCGCCAGGGAACCGAGTTGTTCGGACAGTCCTTCTCTCTGCAGTAGCGGCGTCGAGCCGGCCGCGGCCCGCTGCCAACTGCTGACTCCCGACTCCGCCAGGACCGCTACCGCACCGGCGGCCACGGCGTCGCCAATAAAATCACGCCCATCGTACAGAGCGCCGGGTAGCGCCAGGAACAGATCACCCGTCCGCACCTGGCGGCTATCCAGTTGCAGGCCCGAGACCGGCAGGCCGGGGGCCTGGGGCTCCCCAAGCAAGGCTGCGAGGGAGACGCCGTGCCCTGCCTTGGGATTCAGGGCCATCACCTTACCGCCCCCGGGGTGTGGTACTGGTCCGGCGCGATATTCAGCAAACGCAGGGCCGCTCCCATGACTTCGGAAAAAACCGGCGCCGCCACCACACCACCGTGATAGTGCCCACCCTTGGGTTCGTTGATCATCACCACGGTTACCAGGCGCGGCCGGGAGGCAGGGGCCAGGCCAGCAAACAGAGACAGGTAACGGTCCTTTGCATAGCCTCCGGCTGCCGCCTTGTGGGCAGTACCTGTTTTACCAGAAACCCGGAATCCCTCGACCTGGGCGCGGCGGCCGGTGCCTTCGGCCGCGGTCACCCCCTCCAGCATGCCACGCAACTGCAAGGCCAGCGCCTGGTCCATGATTCGTTCGGATTCCACCTCGGCCGGATTGACCAGGGTCAGGCTGGCCTGGTGACGCCAACCGCCGTTGGCAATGGCGGCAAAGGCCACTGCCAATTGCAATGGCGTGACCCGGAGCCCATGACCATAAGCCATGGTAGCGCGCTCGATATCCCTCCAGTGCTCCCGGAATTCCAATGTTCCGGCGCTCTCGCCGGGAAAACCGGTGCCCATCGGCAAGCCGAGTCCAAATTTCCGGTACATCTTCCAGACATCTTGCGGGTCGAGCTGCAGCGCTATCTTGACAATACCTACCTGGCTGGACTTGGCCAGCACCCTGGCTACGGTCGACTCGCCGTAGTTAACCGGGTCCTCAATGACTTTCCGGCCCACCCAAATACTGCCCGGTGCGGTATCGAGAACGGTATCTGGGGTGAATTGTCCCGCCTCCAGCGCCGCAGCCACCAGCAGGGGCTTGAGTACCGAACCGGGCTCAAATGCATCCACAAGAGCGCGGTTACGTGTCCAACCGGGGTTTACTCTGCTCCGGTTATTGGGGTTGAAGACCGGATGATTCACCACCGCCAGGACTTCGCCGGTCTGCACGTCCAGGGTCACGATACTGCCGGATTCAGCACCGCTGCGTACAATGGCCCGCTGCAATCCCTGGTGAGCAACATACTGCAGGCGCAAATCAATGCTGAGACTCAGATTCTGGCCCGGGCGGGCCGCTTCCAGCTCGCCCACCTCGCGCACCACCACGCCCCTTTCGTTCTTGATCACCTGTTTTCTTCCCGGAAAACCACGCAGGTATTTTTCGTAGGCCAATTCCATACCCGCGATACCACGATCATCCAGGTCGGTGAAACCAACCAGGTGGGCGGCTAACGCCGCAGCCGGGTAGTAGCGCTGGTATTCGCGCGATTCGCCAACGCCGTAAATTTCGAGTTGCATTATTTCCCTGGCCCTGCTCGGCTGCATGTGCCGCTGCAGGTACATGAAGGATTTGCTGGAGTAGCTTTGCAGTTGCTCACGCAATTTCTCCGGGGACCGACCCAGGGCTGTAGCCAGTTCGGGCAAGCGTTCCGATGTTGCCAATAGCCGCGGATTGGCCCACAGGGAACTTACCGGGGTGCTGACCGCCAGAATTTCTCCATGGCGGTCGGAGATGGAGCCGCGGTAGGTGGGTATGATCGCTTCGCGTAAAAAACGTTTTTCGCCCTGGCTGCGGAGGAATTCATAGCCCCGGTCGGTGTCCAGCACTTGCAGGCTCAATATTTTCCACAGCAGAAGCCCGAACATCAGGCACACAAAACCCTCTACCAATACCAGGCGCCAGAAATCTGCCGGCTGGGAGGGAGGCTGCTTCATCGCTGCAATACCTTCATGTCACCCAGCCCGGATGCGCCGCCCGGCGGGTGCATCGCCAATTGTTCGCGCGCCACTTTCTCAACCCGATAGTGGGCGGCCCAGGTGCCCTCTTCCAAAAGCAGTTGCCTCCAGTTCGCCAACAGGTCCCACTCAAGGGACTGCAACTCCTGGAGCCGGGCGTACTGAAGGCGGCATTGATGAGTGGTCTCAATCACCGAAGTCGCCGAGATCAGCACCGCCAGCAACAGGGCCCCGTTGACCACCAGCCAGCCCCGGGGAACAGCGGCTTTCCTAGCCTGCATTGATTTTCTCCGCCACTCTCATTATCGCGCTGCGCGCCCGGGCATTTTCCGCCAGTTCCGCGGCCCCGGGCTTTACTGCCTTTCCCACAAGCTTCAATTCACGCCGCATTTCCAACTCTCGCACGGGCACCGCCGCGGGAAGGTCTCCGCCGCGCGCGCGGGTGCGCATGAACCGTTTCACCAGGCGGTCTTCCAACGAATGAAAGCTGATCACTACCAGGCGTCCGCCGGGAGCCAGCAGTTCCACGCTGTCCCCGAGCAAGCTCTGCAAGTCTTCCAACTCTTGGTTCAGGTACATCCGAATCGCCAGAAAGCTGCGGGTGGCTGGGTGTTTATGCGCCTCCCAGCGTGGATTGGCCGCGGCCACAATGCCGGCCAGTTGCCGTGTACTGGTGAGCGGACCTTGAGCCCTGGCGCGGACGATGGCGCTGGCGATGCGGCCCGCGTAACGCTCCTCGCCATAGTTGCGCAGCACCTTGGCCAATTCGGCCTGTTGGACCCGCGCCAACCACTGTGCGGCGGTTTCTCCCGAACTGGTATCCATGCGCATGTCCAGGGGGCCGTCATGAGTAAAGGAGAAGCCACGCTCCGCTTGATCAAGTTGCGGGCTGGACACACCCAAGTCCAGGAGAATGCCGTTCACCGCAGTAACTCCCCAGTACTGTAAGTGCCCTGGAAGCCCTGTGAATGAGCCCTGCGCGAAGTCGAACCGGGCATCGCCATTGCTGAACTCCACGGCCACGGCGCAAGCTTGCGGGTCCTTGTCCATCGCCAACAGTCGCCCCTCATTACCAAGCACCGAAAGAATTGCGCGACTGTGACCGCCGCATCCGAAGGTACCGTCCACATAGCAGCCATTGGTCACTGTCACCAGGGCCGACACCGCCTCCTGTAACAATACTGCTCGATGCATCCCCATCTGCTGTCCTGTCCAACAAATATGCTGGCTTCATGACGGCCCCATGGCCGCTGGCACCGACGCTGCCTCCTCCCGTGGGGCCCGGCCACTGCTCGCCGTGGCGCCTTGCCAACAGCCAAAATGACTCGCCCTGAACGCTCAACGTACTTGTCAGACAGGACACTAGAGGGTCAGGGACATCAATTCTTCGGGTAGTTCGGTATCCGAGGCGGACTCCTGGAGTGCGCAATCCCGTTCCGCCAGCCACAATTGCTCCGCCCACAATTCCATTTTCTTGCCCTGCCCGACCAAAACCAGCTTCTTCTCCAGACTGGCGTATTCCCGGAGGGAAGCAGGCAGCAGCACCCGTCCGCTACGATCCAGTTCCAACTCCGTCGCATAACCGATCACCAGGCGTTGAAAACGTTTTACCGCTGGTTTCAGGGCTGGCAGATCCTGTATTTCCCGCTCGATCTTTTCCCATTCGGGCAGGGGATACATCACCAGACAGCGAGATTGCGTATCCACGGTGATGACCAGGTGACCGTTGTATTCATTCAGCAATGGCTCGCGCTGCCGAGCCGGCATCGCCAGCCTGCCCTTGGCGTCCATATTGATATGTTGTACTCCACGAAACACAGCCGGTAACCTTTCTTCGCGGCTTTTGTGGCTTTTTATTTCCACAAAAAACCAATAATTCCCATTTATTCCCACTTTTCAACACTATAGAACCGCATTTCAGTGGCTGTCAAGCGTGAACAAACAGAAAAAACTCTTGAATATCAGAGTATTAGCAGTGGTTTTATCAGGAAAGATTGAAAGGTGTGTAGAAAAAATGAACTGGAAAATAGCACCTTAAGTATTTTCTTTGAGAAATTACATTAACTTTATAATTAATTATTCATTAAAAAATAATTTTTAATTCTTTAAAGGTATAAAAAGTATCTCACCTCTAACTGGTACATTGGCAAAAAAGAAAGGGAGTCGGCCGATAAGCCGGGTTCTGTCTTGGACGATCATTCATCTGCGGCAAGTGTCACCACTTGCCTCTAGCGACCTACCCGAATCCACTGTGGGCCACAGCACCGGATTTCTATTTGGTCTTGCTCCGGGTGGGGTTTACCATCGCCACGCCTGTTACCAGCCGCGCGGTGCGCTCTTACCGCACCTTTTCACCCTTACCCGCCCTCTACAAGAGAGATGCGGGCGGTTTCCTTTCTGCTGCACTTTCCGTAGGCTCGCGCCCCCCAGGTGTTACCTGGCACCCTGCCCTGCGGAGCCCGGACTTTCCTCTCGCGGGCAAACCGCGAGCGACCGTCTGGCCGACTCCATCGCACAGACTAGCAGATGCCCGGACGGCGGGAAAGAAACTCCATCACCAGGGCGAGCTAGCCGTCCATCACAAAATAAAACAGGCAATCGCTGGCCGCGACATCCGGCCGGGTGGTAGCCATGAACAACCGCATGGCTTGCAACGGGAACAGGCGCCCCTGCTCCACTTTGAAATACTCCTCCACTTGCCGCGGCTGACCGGCATCGCTGCATACCTCAAGATGGCTGAGACCATCGGCCGCCAGCCAACCGATCATATCCTTCTGCCGTAGTGGTGTGGCGTTGAACGTTTCGATATCGGCCCGCAAGGTAATATCGTGGCCAGGCAATGCCCGCCCGGCAAAGCCGATGCGCGAATGTTCGCGCAGTTCGAGCCGCAACGGATGGTGGAAGGTTTCCAACTCGCCCCGCCTGTCGAGTACATTGCGGGCGGTGAAATAGCGGCGGATCCCCCGTGCCGCCACCAGGATGGAAGATTCGTCCTGAGCGCCACCGGCTTCGATGGTCACCAGCGGGCAACCCAGGGATTGTTCCATCAGGGAGCCCAGGCGCAGGTCGGTCACAATCATGTGTTGTACAAACAGACTCACCAGGCTGCGTATTTCCGGCGTGTCGCCCACGGTGACCGCAAAGGGCGGGCTCAAGCCAGAGGTATTGTGCAAGTCCACCAACGCCTCCGGTTGCCGTGCCTGGATAAGTTGCAGCATCTCCAGGGCCAGCTTGCCCTGCTCATCCCCGCCGGGAGAACCAAAGCAGCGGTTAAGATCGCGCTCACCGGGCGGCTGCCGATAATAGAATAACGGCTGCAACAGTGCGGCGCGCACCGCGCCAAGCAGCACCACCACATTGACCACCGGCTTTTCCCCACTGAGCAACCACCGATGGACCGCTTCCATACCGGACGGCTCATTGCCGTGCGACAGGGTCACCAGTACCCTGGTTCGAGTACTGTCCTCTCCGCTAAGTTGAATAAGTGCCGGCCCACCCAATTGTTGCAGAAAGCCGTTGACTTCCGGCGCTACTTCAATGGGCCGCGGATTGGACCAAACCCTGATCACCAGGCCGCCACCGGATCGCCCTGCATCACATGGTCCCGGTAATCGGCCAACATGCGGCTGGATGCTTCATCCACGTTGAGGGACTTCCGGTAGTACTCGAAACGCCGCAACTGCCAGGCCGCACCTGTGGTTCGGGTTTCCAGGCGCTGCTCGATAATCCGCCAGAGCCGGGCGCTGTCATCGGCCGCCACACCCAATACCCGCAAACCCCGTTGGCTGGCGGGCAGAAATTCTTCGATCAGTTCCGTTACCGGACGCTCTTCCAACCCACCGTGAAATTTTCGTGGCCACAACAACCGGGCATCCAGACCGTGTTGCGCGGCGCGATAAAAGTTGTACTCGGCCATTTTGAACGGCAGGCGGGCGACGTATTCGTCCGCACTGCCGGCGACACCCACGGCCCAGCCGATAGTCAGGGCCGCATTGGCCAACATGTCCAGGATCGTGGGACCCGCGGGCAGCGCTCGAAACTCGATGCGTACATGCCCTCCCTGCCCGGACTCATACACCGCCCGATTCCAGGGCCAGACGGTGCCATGGTGCATGCATAATTCCGGCAGGCGCGGCGGTGAGTGCTGATCCGTATCGAACAGTACCGGCAACAGCGGTTGGAACACGGCTACATTCTCGGCAAAAAGCTCCCAGGCGCTACTCCGCATCCAGCCGCTGCCGAACCTGACCCGGGCCGGCTGGCGCCAGTCGCGATGCTCCCGTTCGCGGAAGTCCACACTTTGCTTGAACAAGGCGATACGCGATTCCTGCCACAGCCTCATGCCGGCGATAAGCGGCGAGTTGGCCGCCAGGGCCAAGGCCAATGGCGCCGTCAATTGCGCCGCGTTGTAATGGCGGGCAAAGCTTGCGGCGGTCAGCCGCAGGTGTACCTGGAAGGAAGTGTTGGCCCCTTCTATGGTCAGACCTTCGCCGCTCATCTTCAGGTTGTCCTTGCCATTGATATTGATCTTTACCTGATCGCCAACCAGGTTTTTGGTGAGTGCGTGATAGCGGGGCCGGTCGGTCATATAACTCTGTTTAAGATGTTCCTCCCCCAGGGTAGGCAGGATGCCGATAGGCAAAATATTGGCGCCGATACCCTGGGCCAAGGCCTGCAAGTGATCAAGAAAATTCCGCAGTTCCTTTTCCATGGCAGCGAAGGGCGACCCCTGGGCAGCTACCGGGCTGAGATTGAACTCCAGGTTATAGCGGTTGAGTTCGGGGGTAAGTTGCGGATGATTTGCCAACTCGAGCAGTTCTTCATTAACCGCCGCCGGGCGATACTGGTCATCGACCAGATATAGCTCCAGTTCAGCGCCGAGACTGGGTTCATCGCGATTGAAGGCGGGCGTGCCAAGCAGTTCTTTCAGCACCGTCAATTGTTGTTCCAGGCGCTGGCTGAATTCCCGATATTCCGCGGCACTGAAGGTATCCTTGTAAACGGATCCACCCATGTTGTCTAAGCTTCCTGCCGTGCGGCTTGCAGATGAGGCGCAAACAATACCAGACTCAACAGGCTCAGTATCGCTGCCAACAGAAAACTGGCGCCAGGAAAGTGGATTGGCGCGGATTCGGCCGTGAAATAAGCGAATAGCTCGGTCATGATCGGGGGTGACACAATTGCCGCGAGACTGGCCAGACTGGCAATCGAGCCCTGCAACTCCCCCTGAGAATCCGCCGGGACCCTCGCCGACATCAAACCCTGCACCGCCGGTCCAAGAAAGCCCTGGGCGGCGCCGACAGTCAGGAATAGATAGATCATCCACGGTTGCGTTACGAAAGCATAGCCCAGCAAACTGATGGTGGCGCAGACCAGCCCCAGGTAAGCAGCGACGACCTGGCCATGTTTATCAAGCACCCAGCGGATCAGAACGGCCTGGGTAAACATCATCAATACACCCACAAACCCCAGCGAAAAACCGATCTGGCTCTGGCTCCAGTCGAATCGGGCGATAGCAAAATAGGACCATATTGCGGGCAGCGCCTGATGTGAGATCAGGAAACAGAAGTAAGCCACTACCAGACCCAACACCATGGGGTAGTCCCGGAGATGCAGGAAGGCGCCCAGGGGGTTGGCGCGAGACCAGACAAAACGGCGGCGGTTGGCGGGCGCCAAAGTCTCCGGCAGCACAACAAAACCAAAGCCGGCGTTGGCCAATGCCAGCACCGCCGTGGCGTAAAACGGAATCCTGGGGCCAAGTTCACCCAGAAATCCTCCCAGCACCGGGCCCAGGATAAACCCCCCGCCGAAGGCCGCTCCCATCAGTGCAAAGTTCTTGGCCCGGTCCTGCGCTTCGAAGATATCCGCTATGTAGGCATTGGCAATGGAATAGGTTGAGGCGGCAGCACCGGCTATCAGGCGCCCGACAACCAGCCACATCAAGCTCGGCGCCCAGCCCATCAACAGATAATCCAGGCCGTAGGCCAGCAGGGACAACAGCAATACCGGGCGGCGGCCAAAACGATCCGATAAACTGCCCAGCACGGGAGCAAACATAAACTGGGCAAAGGCGTAGAGAAATAACAGCCTGCCGCCGTAAATGGCGGCCTGACTGAGTGACTCGCCGGAAACCTCCATAAGCAGTTGCGGCATAACCGGCAAGATGATCCCAAGACCTATGGAATCCAGCAGAACGGTAATGAATATGAAAGTGAGCGCCAGTTTCCTGTTCAGCGCGGCAGGGGGAGAAGCCATGGCGGCAGTCTAGCCAATAAGCGATGCGTAGTACAAAACGCCGGCGCAGTGCACCACCACAATCAAGCTATAAGGTTCGGGGCGACAGGCGGCAAGTGCCGTGTCTAGTAGTGCCGGCAGGTATTGCGGCCTTCTCGTTTGGCGTCATAGAGGGCCTTGTCGGCGCGCTCAATCAACTGTCCGTAGTGCTCAATATCGGCATCAACCTGCGCCACACCCAGGCTGATGCTGCAGCGTATGGCGCCTGGCTGGATCAGCAGCGCCGCTACGGCAAGCCGCAAACGCCGGGCAAAATGCAACGCGCCCTGCAAATCCGTATCCGGCAGCAACAAGCCAAATTCTTCGCCGCCGTAACGGCCCAGCAGGTCCGCGGTCCGAACACTGTTCGCAAGCAGGCGGGAGACCTGGCCTATCACCAGGTCTCCCGCCCTATGGCCGTGTCGATCATTGATTTGTTTGAACTGATCAATATCCATCATGATCAAGGCCAGCGGTGAGCCGCTGCGTTTATGCCTTTCATATTCACGAGATACACAATCTTCCCAATACTTGCGGTTGCGCAACCCCGACAAGCCGTCAATTCGACTCTGCTGCATCAGTTCCTTCCGCTGCCGCAGCAGGCGCAGTGAGCGGCGAAAGTTGAGCAGGGCCAGCGCCATTGGAAACAACAAGAGCAAGGGCGCCGTGGCGAGTAGCGTCAACAGTGTGGGTTCAATACGGGGTTCATAGCCCGGCCAAACCATTACCGCCCACACCCAGCCGGTGAACGCGCCGGCGCCACAGGCCAGCAGACCCTGACGCAACAACCGCCAGCCACCGGCCACCATGTTGACTACATTGACCAGGGTCAACATGACCAGCACAGGCAACAAATTCCAGCTCAACAGCGGAGCCCACAGGCCCGCCAATACTGAATCCGTCAGTAAATTTCGTTGCTCCGTCCGCTTCGGCGCCGCACTGCGTAACACCACGTAACGAGCGAGTTGGGGCCACAGGAAGCTGCACGACAGGGCCAACAGCCAGAACTGCCAGGGGGATTGCTGCTGGTGCAGGACCGCGGCAAGCATCGGAAAAGCCAGCGCCATACTGAAGCATCTGAGCGCATGGCGCTGTTGGGCAAAGTTACCCACCCACCGGCCTGCCGGCATTGCAAGCGGCCTGTCCCGGCGAAACCGGCTGAGAAGGTTCAAGAAACGGGATAGAAACGGCTGATGGTGTCGATGACGCAGGCAGGACGGTCACCGCCTTCAATTTCGATGGTCATGCGCACCACCACCTGCACGGCGCCCTTGACGGATTCAGCGGAGATGACTTCAGCGCCCGCGCGGAGCCGGCTGCCCACCGGGACCGCCGCCGGGAAACGCACTTTTTCACAACCGTAGTTCACGCCCATGGAGATGTTCCGTACCTCCAGCAACCGCGGCAAAAACCAGTTGGCCAGCGACAGGGTCAGATAACCATGGGCGATTGTGCAGCCAAAAGGCCCCTCTTTGGCGCGTTCCGGGTCTACATGAATCCACTGGTGATCGCCGGTGGCATCGGCAAACATGTCGATTCGCTGTTGGTCAATTTCAAGCCAGTCGCTATAACCCAGGTGCTGCCCTACGGTATCCAGCAGTTCGGAAGCTTGTGAAAATACAGTTGTCATTGAGGCGCCCCGCAAAGGCCGGGTTTATACCGTAAAGGATTGACCGGCGTCCACCTGCCGGGGCTAACCCGCATATCTCACCAACCTCCCGCTGTGGCCGCCGCATCACTCGCGACGAACGTTGGTGAGATATGCGGGCTAATACCCCCGCTGTAGATCAACCAGGTTGAATATTTTTTCCCCCTCGATGTAGCGCCGGATATTTTCCTTCAGGAACACCCAGATTCGCAGGGATGTTTCCCGGGTATTCGCACTGCGGTGGGGAGTAATGAAGACATTCGGCAGGGCCCACAGTTCCGAGTCTTCGGGCAGGGGTTCCGGGGTGGTGACATCCAGGGCCGCGGCGCCGATTGTTCCGCCTTTTAGCGCCTCGATCAAGGCCTCCTGCACCACGCTGCCCCCGCGCCCGACATTGATAAACATGGCGTCGCTTTTCATGTTGCCAAAGAATGCCCGATCAAACATAGCGCGAGTTTTTTCGGTCAACGGGGCCGCATTAACCACCACATCCGCCTGCCTGGTCAGCGCCGGCAACTCGTCGCCAAGGCCGACGTAATCCACGTATTCGGGTCCGCTCCTCGATGAGTTGCGTATGGCGGTCACTTTCATGCCCAAACCCTTGGCGCGCCAGGCGACCTGCTTGCCGATACTGCCGAGACCAACGATCAACAGGGTTTTGCCATTGATCTCACGCCCCGGCGGGACAGCCTCGAATGTGGCCTGCCACTGTTTGCTCAGTTGCGCCTGGTAATAGTCGAGAAACCTGCGCTGCATCATCATCATCGAACTGATGACCCATTCGGCAATGGCCGGCGCTGCAGTACCCGACCCATTCGAAACCAGAACCCCCGGACGGTTGAATTGATCGTTTTTCGCGCATACCTCGACACCGGCGCTCAGGCTTTGAAGCCAGCGCAAGCGCGGGTATTGACCCGGTAAAAAATGACACCAGCCGACCAATACTTCGATATCGCCGGCGTGTTGATCCAGTTCTTCCAACGAGCCGACCAGCACCAGTTCCGCATCCAAACCTGCCGAGAGCCAAGCCTGGAAATCACCCGATTGGTTCGGCCGGTAAGCGGCGGGAAGCATGACATGAATCTTTTTCGGTTTTTTCCAGCGTGGGTCCTGGCTGATCGGGGCAGCAGATTCCCTGGGGGTAATCTGCGCGAGGACCTGCTCAATTCCGGGAAGGGTTTCCGCTTGGGCGATGCAACTGTTAGCGGCAATAAAAACCAACAGCGCAAGCGTGTTGAAGGAACGTCTCATCGACCGTGGTTCAGAAGAAAATGTCATGGTTGTTGATACCCTGGGGTCAGTTGTTATTTTCAACCTCGTAATAGTACGTCAATACCGGCAGGCTTCAGCCATTGGCGCAGCCCCGATACTGCGGATGGCCTGAATGCGTGAGTTGCGCCGACTGTGTCAAGGGTCAGTAGCCGAGGCAGCGAGTTGTTCCAGGGTTCGTTCCACCAGAGGCAGGCGGTCATTGCCGAAATACATGTCATCCCCGTTGATGAACATGGTGGGAGAACCGTAGCCGCCCCGGTCGATCAACTCGTCGGTGTTGGCGCGCAGCCAGTCCTTGATTCGCGATTCCTGAATGCTCCGTAATACTGCGCCGGGCTCCATACCGGCGGATGCCGCCAGTTCCGCCAGTACCTCATCATCAGACAGGTCGCGCAGACTGCCCCAATACGCGGCGAAGGCGCGTCGCGAAAAATCCACCAGGCAGCCCTGTTCCGAAGCCACCAGGCAAACGCGCATCACCTTGACCGCATTGACCGGGTGAAAATCCGGCCAGCCAATGGTGATATTGCGATAGCGGGCCCAGTCGGCCAGATCCTTGCGGTACGCCCGCATGCGCCGTTCATCGGCGAAGCTCCTTTCGCGTAGCTCATACAGGCTCTGGTTGACTGCGTTGAACACGCCGCCCACCAGTATGGGCCGCCACTCGACAGGCACCTGGTAACGTTGCGCCAACGGCTGCAGGCCGGTAAACGCCAGATAGGTCCAGGGGGAGCTGACGTCGTAGAAAAATTCGAGCTTGATCATGAACAGGGCATACCGCGTACACGCTTGCCGGCGAACCAGCCTCCGTCTGCGACAAATTCACTGCCGGTGCTGTAACTGGCTTCATCGGTGGCAAGAAACAGGCTGACATAGGCCACTTCGTGGGGCTGGCCCACACGGGGGATGGGAAAACGCGCATAGGTGGTCCTGTTCATATCCTCTTCCGTGGAACTGCCCTTTCCGCCCATGGCGGTGTAGATGCCGCCGGGGTGCACGGAATTGACGCGTATACCATACTGCCCGAGTTCAATCGCCGCATTCTTGGTCAAGCCTCTGATCGCCCACTTGCTGGATGAGTAGGCGGACAGGCCGGGGGAGGAGTGCAGGCCGTCGATGGAGGAAACATTGATAATGGAACCACCACCGGCCTCTTTCATGTGGGGAATAACGGCCTGAATTCCCATGAAAGCCCCCAGCAGGTTGACTTCCAACACCCGCCGAAAGTCTTCGGGCGTGGTTTCGACCAGGGAAGCCATATGTAAAATAGCGGCATTATTGACCAACACCTGGAGCGGCCCAAGTTGCTTCGCCATGGCGACGGCTGTATCCCAATCCGCCGCGTTACTCACATCCATGGGGCAGAATACCGCCGCCTCGCCCAGTTCCCCCGCCAGCGCCTGGCCCGCCTCCTTCAGCACATCACCGAACACGACTTTGGCCCCGTGCTCCACAAACAGCCGTACCGTGGCCTCGCCCATCCCCCGGGCGCCACCAGTGACCAGCGCCACCTTACCTGTCAATCGTCCCATCTTTGCTCTCCTGTTCCAGCCCGCATATTGCACCCTACGGGCACATGGCACCAGGCTTCTCTGTTTTCAAACTTCATCAGGGACCACGTAGGCCTGCTGATAACGGGTAAAATAGCGCCGCTCGGTCAGTTCTTCCCGATTCACTGCATACTTGTGCTCACCGGCAGTGTCCTTGCGTTGGCGCTTGTCCACCAGAAAAGCCTGCATGCGCCGGCGCGCCTCCGCACCCAGGGGAATATCAAAATGCCGGTAGATCCCCTCCACACAGGCAAAGGCGTCGTCCATGAGATCCTGGTAGCGGGAATCACAGATATTGCGCGCGGGCACGACGCCATTCGCCCGTTGTTCCATCACCTGCTCCAGGCGGGCGGCGGTGGCCTCTCCCTGCATGAAGTCAGCGAAGGCGTCAGCATCGAAGGCCTTGTCGCTGCGCATGTAATAGAGACAACCCATCAGGCTGGTAGCCGAAGCCATGCATTTGATGGGGTCGCGGTGGGTCTGGATGATGCGCGCATCGGCATAGACCTTGAGCAGCACATCCAGATAATTCTGGTGGGCGGGCGCCTTCAGCAACCAGTGCTGGCGCGGGTTCTTCCACTGCAAAACCTTGAGTATTGTGCGGTGATAGCGGTATGCCGGGGTCAGGTCGGCAGTGGCGTACCAGGCCGCATATTCCGCACCCTGATGCAGGGAAACCAGGTGATCGCTGATGAAACTGTTGGCCATCAACAGGCCGCACTCAGCGGGAATGCGCGCATCCATCTCGTGCATCGTGGCGAACTCCGGCACCACCCGGTTCCATTGCCTCACCAGGTGGTCCGCCCGCTCGATGCGCGGGTCGCTGAGGTAACTGCCTGCTTCCGGCGGAGGGCACGGCAGCAGGGCTTCCCACATCAGCGGCACACCGAAGCGAGGGTCCTGTGACAACAGTTCATAGAGTATGGAGGTTCCGCTGCGGGGCAAGCCGACGATAAAAACCGGCTGCCTGATTTCCTCATCGGAGATTTGCGGATGCCGTTTCAACAACGCGGTGATGTGAAGCCGGTTGGTGAGCCAGATCAGCATGTCGCTGCGCATCATCAGGCGGCCCATCAGGTTCAGTTCGGCCGTACTGTCAAAGTCCCGGCACAGGGCGCGGAAGGGCTCGAGCCAATCATCCTCTCCAAAATCCTGCAATCCTGTCTGCTGCCGGGCGCAAGCCAGCAACGAGTTCTCATCCAGCGGCACTACCGCCTTGAGGTCAAGGTAAGAGCCCTCACGATTCAAGGCTGCCAGCCAGTCGGGACGCCGAGGAGCGGTCCATCGTTGTTTTCGGTCAACAATATCGGATTGTTGTTCAGGCATTCATACTCCCCGGCATTCCTTTTTCAAACTCGCGCCTACTATAGGTAAACTCCCGCTGCAGGCAACTGAATTTGGTAAAAAAACGGCGCGACAGTCATACATTCTGGACTCGCCTGGCTTACACACGGCGCTGCAGGTTCTTCGCGAGGTCGTTGAAGTACCGCCTCGGTGGGGCGTTCGGACGGAAAGGCTTTTCAGCTAGCGTCGAGTCGACACACCAGTAGTGAGTGATTACCGTTGAGAAGTTACTGAACCGGGAGTGAAACCTTGAAATACCCTTTGTATTGTCAAACCGGCAGCATCCCGGCACACACCGCGAGCCGACTGTCATGAAGAGCTACGAACAACAACTACTGGGCGCCTGGGAAAATTTCTGCGATGACCTGAAAGCCATGGGCAGGGAAATGCTGCGGCCGGAGGCCCCGGGCAATCCGGTCGAACGAGCCCAGGCATTCCGCTTGCTGTCGCGCAATATCGCCCTGGGGCTGTCTTTCGAACTGGAAAACAAGGACCCTCTGTTCCCGGAGCTGAGTCACTACTTTGACCCCTTGCGCAAACAGGGCGGAGACAACTCCGATGCCCTCTACGTGGGCGCCCAGATCAATGGGATCGATACCTACCGGGTCAGCGGCCATCGCGGCAGCGCCAGTTTTTTTGCTGTCACCGTGGTGGAGAAAGGCGACACGCCATGGGGGGGAGCCGTGGCGGGGGCTCTGTTTGCGGATGATATGGCGCTGGATGAGAACGGCTGTTTCGAGTTGTACCTGGGTCCGGAGCCACACGACGGCAACTGGATCAAGACCACCCCCGATACTTTCCGGGTAACCTTCCGTCAGTTCTTTTCCGACTGGGAGAACGAGGAACCGATGCGCGCCCGCATCGACTGCCTCACCAGGGAGGCTGCAGCCCCGAGGATTACCCCCGAGAAAATTGTCGATGGCCTGGCCCGTTCCTCTACCTGGGTACGGGATTCCATTCTGTACTGGGCCACCATGATCGAAAAGTGGAAAGCCTGTCCAAACACCTTTCTGTCCTACCGGCAACTGGATGACAATGCCATCGACGCCACTCCCGGTGGGGAACCGCTGATCTGCTACTGGCAACTGCCAACCGAGGACGCCCTGATCATCCGGGTCACACCCCCACCAGCGGATTATTGGGCGGTCGAGTTCGGCAATTACTGGTGGGAGACCATGGACTACCGCTACCACCTGTCCAACACCAACCAGCACTTTGCCCATCTGCTCGAAAGCGGAGAACTGGTCCTGGTGGTGAGTCATGCCGACCCCGGTATCGCTAACTGGCTGGACCCGGCCGGTCACAGCGAGGGCTATATCACTGTCCGCTGGATCGGCTCGGAGACCTATCCAAAACCCTCGGTTACACAGCTACCGGCGGTGGATTTGCCGGCGCATTTACCAGCCGGTGTGCAGCGTCTCACGGTGGAGCAGCGGGCCGGGCAAATCGCTGCGCGCCGCCGTGGCGTCAGCAAGCGTTTCCCCTACTAGCGGGCAAGGTCAGCGTATGTTTTTCGGTTGGTACGTGGTTGCCGGTACTTTCAGCGCCCAGTTGTTGGTGGTGGGATTCTTCACCTATTCGGTCAGCTTGTTGGTGGGGCCGGTACGGGAGGAATTCGGCGTCAGCGTGGAGCAGGTGCTCTACAGCATGTCCCTGGGCACCCTGTTGGGCTTGGCGGTGGTCCCGATCTGCGGCGCTTTGATCGATCGTTATCCGGTCAGATGGTTGACCAGTGGCGGTGTAGTGCTGTTTGCCCTGGGCCTGTGGTGGACCGGCAACAGTAGCAGCATCACCGAATATGTTGTGGTATTTGGACTGACCTTCTGTCTCACCAATTCGCTGGCCGGCTCCATGGCGTCCTCCGCGGTAGTCTCCCGCTGGTTTACCCGGAGCCGGGGCAAGGCCCTGGGCATCGCCGCCATGGGCACCTCCGTGGGTGGAATTCTTGTTCCGGTCCTGGTCAACCGCTGGATCATTGACTACGGCTGGCGTACAGCCATGGAAAATCTGGCGCTGCTTGCAGTCCTGGTGGTGCTGCCGGTGGTTATTCTGAGTGTACGCGGGCGTCCGGCGGATATCGGCCTGCAAGTGGAGGAACCGGCCGCCAGCGAAAGGATTACCCATACTCCGGGCCTGGACCTGGGCCTGACCACCAGGCAAATCCTGACCAATCAGGCCTATTGGTTCATCGGTTTAACACTGGGCGCTCTGTTTTGCGTATACGGCGCCGTGTTGTCCATCCTTGGTCACTATGCTACGGACCTGGGCTACCGGCCAGAACAGGCGGCAAGACTGATCATGATCCTTGCCATATCCGGCCTGGTGGGGAAGCTGTTGTTCGGGTTGCTGGCCGACCGGTTAAATTTGAAATTTGGCCTTTGGGCCGCCATTGGCCTGGTCGCACTGGCATTTGTGCAGTTGGCGCTGGAGCCCGCCTGGCCGCTGGTGGTGCTGGCGGTGGTGATGTTGGGCCTGGCCGCTGGCGGAATGTTGCCGGTGTGGGGGTCAATGATGGCGAAAGCGTTTGGGCTGGTCAGCTATGGCAAGGCGATGGGACTGATGGGGCCGGTGATCACCCTGGCGGTGTTTCCGGGCTTTACCCTGATAGGCCGCTTGTACGACCTCAGCGGCAGCCACCAGTTGGGAATCAGCGTGTGCGCCGGGGTGTCAGTCCTCGCCGCGATGCTGCTGATTCCCCTGAAACTTGAGTGAGCGGTTTGAGCGGGGTTGTTGGTCTGGTGATTGGTGGAAACATCCACCATGGCAGGATTTGGGGTACAGTATAAAAGGGGCCTGTGATCCTTTAGAACATTATCAATGTGTCACCGACGCCTTTCGATTTCCACCCTATGATTCTCTCTCAGACAATACTCACAAAACGTCCTCCCACATGGAGGAGCACAGCTTCTAGGCAACGATGTAACGCAAGATGGAGTGGGCCTCTGTAGCCAGATTGGGGGTGATCAGGTCGTGGGCTTTGAGCAAGCAATGGTCGGACGCCTCTGAGACGAAGATGCCCCTAGTATCCGTGAACGACACGGCCAGCTCTCGGTTCAGCTATGCTCCGTCGGTCATCCAGCTTGCCGAAGAAGCTACCTTTACACTCAGTTAAACCTCGACCAGTTTCTGGAGGGCCGGTCGTGGCGAAAATCAATGCCAGCAACATCAGGATCGGGGCCGTCCAGCGCAGACGTTACGGTTTGTGGATAAGCTGATGCCAAGACTACCACTTGTGGTCTAGGACCACGCCGATTGCGGTGCAGTACACACGGGCGCGAGACGCGGGATGTTAAAATATTTCAAAGTCTGCTGAATGCTGCCCATGCCTTTCCAAAGACAACCGGTTCGCATCGGCACGCTCACCGATTTTCGTCTCGCGAGGCTAGACGGACCGAAAACATCGCGCTACTCTCCGAAAGTACCAAACAATGAATGACCACGGCTCCGATAGAATGGTACAAACAGTGGAATGGCGGCTGGCTGATGGTCGAGCCTAAATTAGTAGGCACGAGTGCCCATGAGCAACGCATCCAGAATATACAATGTCCTATCCACTAACCCAAAGGGCCATCTGAAGACAATCACGGTACGCTCGGGTGAAGGTGCCACGGTAAGCCTTAAGCTCCATCGTTTCGCTCTTATCGGAAAAGGAGACCAAATCGCGCTGGGCACTGCCGGAAGCAATAAAGTGACTGTTCTCCCTAAGGATCCTAACGATGCCCGCATCCCAGTAACTCCGCGCTTTACAGCCGAAGACTATATCCCTCTCGGAAAGGAGAAGATAGCACTACGAATCGGTGAAATAAATTCACCCTCGGATGTCCGCGCGCTCGAATTTCTCGAACAGTTTCACTACAAAACTAATCCCTCGATTGGTGAGAACACATCCGAACTTGATGCTAAATCCGTCGCACCATCCGTGGGTGGCCGACGCGCGATTCTCTATGTTGCCATGAAGCTGGGTCAAAGATGGATACCAGCTGGTTACATAGATCTACAGATGCCGCTGATGATGTGCAAACCGCGTCATCAATTGTTCGATCACCCTTTCCTTCATTGTGAGCGCAACATTTCCTGGGACCATTGGGACCAACAAGCGATGAAACAATATCTGAACACTATTGTCCGCATAGCACGTATCGTTGTTGCTCCAGAGCTACGCGGCCTCGGACTTACCCGCAGGATTATTAAGGCCGCCAAGGAATTCGCTGCTGAACGTTGGCACATTGGAGGAATGCGCCCAATTTTCATGGAAATTTCTGCTGAAATGCTTACCTACATCGATTTTGTTTCGTCTTCTGGATTCCGATTCGTCGGGCACACAGAAGGAAATATCAAGCGAGTACTGAAAGATATGGCACAAATGGCTCATTCGCCGAATGGTGAATTTGGGATGATGAGCCTTCAAAGAAAGTATTTTCGAGCCCTAGAAGATTTCTGCGCGACTATGAATATTACCTTCGACGACGGGCTTGATTATCTTCGAAAGAAAATTGAACGGAACGAAAATTCTCTTACCACAGGTGAATGGGCTGTTTTGCGATCAGTCATTCGTAAACCAATTCCGTACTTTTTGTGCCCACTAGATCAGAGTACTACAAATTATTTACGGGATGCGCAGAAGGTCTTTCCGTCTGACAAATCTCCAGGGCCTAAGAAGAACCGTTTCTCTGCCCGTCGCATTACTATTTCCATAGATGACCTCTCCATCCGGGCTGCTTATAGTGTTCCAGAAACTAAGTCTACAAAAATGATTATGGACGCATTTGGCCTGAAGGGTGATACTGTTTATTCTGATATTGTCCATAATGTAACGGTACGAGCATCAAATGGAAACATTATCCTCGTTGTTGGTTCTAGTGGGAGTGGAAAAAGTGTGTTTCTCAACGCACTTGATCCGGCACAATCACTAGACGCAAACCTTTCTATTAACCGAAGCTCAAAGTTTCCTTATGCCGCCGGTTGGCTCAGACGCTTGCGAACCGATGTCCCGGTTTTTGAGGCGTTAGCTGAGAAGTATACTCCTGAGAGATCCTTCGTGGCGCTGAGCAGGGTTGGACTTTCTGAAGCGTTCGCTTTCATCAAACCATTTTGGATGCTCAGTCGAGGGCAACAGTATCGGGCGATGATTGCTGATCTTCTGTTGCGCGACGAGGAGGTATGGCTTCTTGATGAATTTTGTTCTGACCTCGATCCTATGACTGCAAAAGTCGTTGCCCATAACCTAAGGAAGCAGATTATTGCAACAGGCCGTGTGGCCTTCATCGCCGCAGCCAATCACGCCCACTACCTTGATGCGCTGCGACCTACGAAAGTCTTGATACTTCGACTAGGCGATACCCCGACTTGGCTGTCCTACAAGGAATACCAAAATGAGTTTCTCTACCAAGTCGTCTGAGCGCTTTGGAAGGGTTCTCGAAAAGAGCCCATATGCAGTGGAAGACCCGCTCGTTAAAATACAATATGTCCAACGCGGGAATAACGTTGTCTTTGGGCGGACCCTAACGGGTGATGATCATGACAATCTACTTTACGTCGGAAAGGTCTTAGAAACTGCCAAGGGGCGAAGTTTTCTTGGTGCAGATGCGTGGCTGGATACTACCTTTCCACATGTCATTTACATCACAGGCACAAGGGGCAGCGGTAAGAGCTTCGATCTTGGTGTGCTTGTCGAGGGTATATCAAGGCTGTCCAATGCTTCTCCAATTCAGAACGGTATTCAACCTATCACCTCGATTATCGTCGATACTCAAAGTCAATTCTGGACCCTCGGGTATGCCCCCCGGGATACGATACCGGCCAATAAATCTCAGCTCGAAGAGCTGACGAGATGGAACCTCAAGCCCAACAGCTTAGCCAGTACTCGCATCTATTCACCACCAGGGGCAACCAACTTGCTCTCCTCAGAAAGAACACTTCAGCTTCGACCCGGTGACGTCCGAGCGGAAGAATGGGCGGCACTGCTTGGGCAAGAAGTTTATAGCCCCCAAGGCCATATCCTAAGCGCCACCCTAGAAGCACTTGACGGTCGGAATTTCGACCTTCAGGATATGTTGAGTTATATTGCTGATGATACTAACTGGCCGAATACTGCTGAGTCATCTAGGAACGCTATTACCTACAAGCTGGACGACTACCGTCGCACGAATTTATTTTCATCTACGGGTTTGAACGTAAAGGATCTGCTTGATGGGCAAACTTGCAGTATCCTTTCGCTCCGTGAACTTCGTAACGAAGACAAATCTTTGGTCACGGCCGTTATTGCACGCTCCCTCTTTGATATTTTGGGTAAGCATCATAACAAAAAAAAGATGACCAGCTTTTTTCAAAACCCTTTTGAGAGTGACGGTACACCCGACCGCGTCTGGCTCGTCATCGATGAGGCTCACGTAGTAGCGCCCCGCGATGTGCCCTCTCCCGCACGGACAGCCTTAGTTGAATATGTGAAGCGTGGTCGCGATGCCGGCCTGTCCCTAGTTTTGGCCACTCAGCAACCCTCCGCGCTTGATGATCGAATCTTAAGCCAAGTTAATATTACCTTCAGTCATCGACTCAGTTTCCAGAGCGACATCAACGCCGCTGTAAATCGTATTCCGACCAAGTCCGTTAAGTCCATGAAATTATTAGGTTCCGGCTTGACTGACTTTGGTGACATGATCAGAGTCCTAGATGCAGGACAGTGTTTCCTTGGCGATCAGGCAAGCAGCCGAACGGTTCTTGTGCAAATTCGGCCAAGGGTGAGTGCACATGGCGGCTACAGCCCATTCTGAACCTTACAGCATTTTCATGCGCAAGATCGGTTACTCCGTGGGCTTAGAGCATACGTTGGAGCGGTTTCACGACCTTCAAGATCTATATTTGTCTAACGGCGACATCACATCGGGGTCTTGGAAGGAGCTAGTGTCGGGCGATACTGGGTGGGGACTACGAACTGACAACATCGCTGATGTCTTCTTCGCTCTCGGCCTAATCCAACGGACGCACGGCGATTTGCTCGTGCTTGAAAACCTTGATTCGGCCGCTATAGCAGCATCTCTGTTGAATGGTGAAAAGGAGAAACAAACGGCACTATCATTTGTGTTTTTGTGGGCTGTGCTGATTAACGACGGCGAAATATTCGTCAATTTTCTGCTTTCAGATTTTGAGAAACAATCAATCAGGAACAAGCTGATCACAATGATTAAGCATAAACGCTGTGTGTTGGCGAAAGCCATGCCTGGTAGAGATGTGACGAACCGAATTTCGCGTGTAGTTACAATTGAACGTCAACAGAAGAATAGGGGTAGCGCCGGTGCCGGTCGCTCGGTTGCATCACTAAAACGAACAGAGCCGCTACAAAACAGCGGTCGAGTTGCGACTGCTAACCCTATGGATCGAGGTGTCGAATTTTCTGATGACTACTTTAAGAAAGTTCCACCTCGTCGAAAGGACTGGGCCAGAAAGCTTGGACTGTGGTCTGAAGGTGGCCTTACAGCGCTCGGACGACGCTTCATCAACCACTTGCGTTCTTGTGGATATATCAATGACGATGATATTTTCATTTTTTGGCCAATGGACTACGAGCTTGTCCGCTCTGGTTTCAAGCCAACTCTATTCGAGAATACCAAAACGATGTGGGATGCCTTAGTTGATTTCGGCACCGCCTATGCCGACGTTAAAGTGAGGCCCTTTGAACAGTCCGATACAGACATCCTTGTAGATCGTCTTGGCAGCATGATTAAGGTCTATCGTTCACTTCACACGCGTAAATCCATGCTGCGGCGTGAGCTTCCGATTACTATCGCCTATCCAGCTAGTATCGCCATTGCCAGTGCGACGATGAAGCCCGTGATCGACCTTCCGACCACACTTGACGTGGAACGGCGAGGAGAACGGCGCCGTATCACTTTTCGACCATCTAGAAACACGGGTGGTGCCCTGAGTTTGAAGCGTTGATCATGTCAGTCTTTTTGCTACCGCACTTTGTCGTTGATCTTCAGACACGGGCCGAAGCGCACTTCGCAAAACGTGTCCTTAATAGGACCATACTGCGCACCGGCGCTTTCAGGGAGGATAGTGACGATCACCGTTATCACGGAATTACCGGCGCATGGATCCGATACGTTAGTGGAGGAAAGAGTGCTTATCGCGTCATTTACATCAGGTCAGGGTCTAACGTCTATCTCTATCGGGCCGGAGGGCACGATATTGAGGACCGGCTGGATACGCCGAAACCTAGGGCCTACGATGCGGCAATACCGCTTAGTCCAGACAATCCTAGGGTGACGAAAGACATCGACCGGTATCTTGCTGCACCAGCGCAGACCACGGTTGAGCCACCGCCTAACCGCTTCTTGCGAAATAGCCCCAATCCAGATATAAGCCGCGCCATTTTCTCACGACGCAACTTGCCCCATCGAGATATCTGGCTAGTCGCTCCCTTCATCACCCCTCAACAATTACTTCCTACGGCAAAATTTGGGGGGATGCTGTTTGACCAAGTCGATGACGGCGCGAGTATCATGCTAATCACTGCTCCACCAAAGAATCAGAACATCACGTGGTTAGAGCAGTTAGAGGAGCGCAATATTTCCGTTTACTTCTACCCTCGGCTTCACAGCAAACTCTATTGTTTTGTGCTGGACGAAAATCGGCGGTATGACCGCGGTTTGCCTAACCCCGAAAAGCTATCTTCCTTTTTGCTCATCGGCTCAGCCAATATGACTTCTGCTGGTCTTGCCCTAGGCACGGAGAAATGGAACGAGGAACTTTGCTATGCGGTCCCCGATAGCGAGATAGATCACATTGAAACATACGTCACCGATCTGGTGACCCGCGGCTACGGCCTCACAGAGGTTCGGGCCTTACGTGCCCGAGGACATTGGAAACGACTGGAGAATGACAAATGGTGATAGAGCCACTGAGCTACTACGAGAAGGCAAATTTGAAAGATAATCCCTTCAAACCCACCCCAAATTTTGCCGCCGATCCGAGGGCAAGTATTTGGGTTGGATATGAAAAACAGCAGCGGCAATTAAATAAATTTTTGAAGCGGTCGCTTGCAGACCAAGTCGGAAACATCAACTTTTTGATGGTGTATGGTGATTACGGCACAGGAAAATCACATGCCCTTAGTTGGGCGCGACACCGTATCCTACACGAAGAAATGGATACCTATGATGCGGCTTGTTATTTCATCCCGACACTGCGCCAAGAAAATGGAAAATTTTCATTTGCAAATGCCTTTCAGAACGACATTGTTGGAAAATCCAATCTAGTCGCAGATTTGCAGGTATTTCACGACTTTCTTGTTACATGCATAACTGCAAGAAAAGATGTCGGAGATCTTGGAGATATCTCCAATGAACAAACAATCGAGAAGCTCATCCCAGCGGTGGAGCTGAGCAATTTTGCCAAAGACCTATACCAGTGCAAAAACGTTGACGGTTTTGCAGCACTACTAACCGCCAAAAGCGACTATCAGGCCATGACAATTTTCACACGGATTGTGAACCTGTTTGTTCATGAAATGGTAATCACAGACACGGATCATAAACGCTTCAAGAAGGCCACCTATCTGTTCATTGACGAACTAGATGATCTGGATCGGGCGAGTGTTAAGGAGGCGCGGGAGGTCAATGATTTGTTACGACATATCTACGACAATTGCCCAAACTGTTTTTGCATAATCATCGCACTTTCTGCTGAGATATCACAACTCCCCGTGCTCTTCTTCGACTATGTTTTACGTCGAATTAACCGTCAAATTGAACTGATCGGACTAGATAAAGACGATGCTGTCGATTTTGTGAAGGATATATTAAGTATGAATAGGCTTGACCTAGAAGGTGAAGGAGACTTTTTTCCATTTGAAAAGGCAGCAATCGAAGCTATAGCGTCGCAGCTGACCGAAATCACTCCAGCCAAGATAGTTGATACGATGCAACAAGTTATAGAAGAAGCACGGCTAGCTGGCCATAATCCAGATGATGGCCCTGTATCTTCAGACTTCCTTGACGAGCACGATATCGTTGAAGAAGTCCTAGGCGAAGGGGGAATAGCTTGAGTCCATGCGTTTTCAGTGGGATTGTGCCGTCAATGAGGCAGACGGGATATAGGCAGACTTCAAATACGAGGGCTAACAGCTAAAATGGGTTGGTTTCCACCCCATGATTCTGTTGAAAATACTCGCAGTCGCTGCTTTGACTAAGCATCCCATTCTACAACACCAAGGTCTAAACGTGGCCCGAATATTTTCCGAAGCAATTTGGCCATTTTATACTGCTTCGATTGAATCCTATCCTTGCCGGCACGTTTGCCTCCCTGAAGACAATTTTTCCGTTTGGATATATCGCAATAACGTCGGGTAAGCCGCCAAGTTTCCCATGGTTTTCTGCCCGAATTTTGGCTAACGCTTCACCGAGCTCACCTTCTTCTGGAATGCATACAAGTTCATGATTCACGAGCACACATTTTCCCCACAACTCTACAAAAGCAGCAACTATTGCGCCCTCAGACATGAGTTCCTGAGCAATACGGGCGCCAACGGGAATTTGATTTCCGTCAGGTGTCAGGACATAACCCTCATTTTGTTTTGGGGTTTCTTCGGCGTCACCCCAGTGTTGTCCAGGTTTCAGGCAATACGTTTTCCGGTATGGCGCTTTCTCGCCAGGCTTCCATTCGCGTAGTAAAAGTTTTTCTTGCTCGCCGCCGTATGTAATCGTCTTTTGAACCACTGATGCTTCTTTTGCCTAATGTGGACCCCATAGTCAAGACTGTGGGAACGGATTAAAACGGACACTCATCATTTCAAGAATAATCATAAGATTAATCGACGCGAAAAAAAGAGGTGAGTGTCCTCCGATTGTTTTGGTAAGGTTAACAGTCAGACAAAGATCACCAGCGTGAAAGCGCAGTTCTGTCGTTATGGCGTTGTCTGCATATCTCAAGGTTCTGTCACGCTGATCACCGCGCCCCTGGCCAGTTCGATGAACCGGTGGTCGAAAGTCAGCATGGCTTCGCATTGCGCTGCAGCGCCGAGATGCAGCGCATCGGCAAAATCCATGCCCTTCTCCGCTCGGTCGAGGGCCTCGGCGGTCAGGACAGGGCTTTCCACGGTAACGCCTGGCAGTCCCGCGAAGGCGCGCAGGGCCGCCGCAACCTCCGCTTTGGCAAAATCGTAGACACTGCGCAACACCCATTCACTTTCCAGCAAAACTGTTGTGCTGACGAAAACATGCCCTGCGTCGATTGTGGCTCTGGCCTTGACGGCCTGACCCGGTTCGTCGCCAGTCAGGTATCGAACGACGATATTGGTATCAATCGCCCGCATGACGCCGCTTTGCTTCCGCCAGAATCCCCGCGTCCATTTCGGCCAGGGATTTGGGCGCGCCACCGCGGGCCAGGCGTCTAAACACGTCCTCGGCCCTGGTCTCGGAAAAGGCTGGCTCCGGTTTCAGCAACACACCCTCGGGAGTATTTTCTACGATTAGCCGCATTCCCGCCTCCCAATGCAGCGCCTGGCGCATTGTCTTGGGCAGGATGACCTGGCCCTTGGTCGAGACGGTGGTGGTGAGCCGTTTGGGGTCCGGCATCGATATTCCTCTCGGCAAATTGAGTAAGGCAGAAGTAAGATAAACTCCATTGCGCCCAGAATCAAGGGCAGAGGCTGAAACACCCAAGTCTGACAGTGATGGGGAGTCAGGAATACGCAGACAACGACCCCTTTTGAACAAATGCCGTGTACGAGCAGACATCTCCAGAAGGTTTTATCTCAAGTCCGCCCCATGGCGTCTTGGCAACCGCGGCGCCACGCAGGACTTTGCGATACCGCCTGTAGCGGGCGCGTTCGCCATCATGGGCGAACTGCACCGTCTGATCAGTTTTCCTGGTAATGGTTTGGGGCTTGTCGAAGCTGGCATCGAACTTCTGGAAGGGACGGCCGTACTCGCCGCAGCCGTACCGCTCCTTGAAGCTTGTTGAAAATAGTCATGGCCGGCCTGTTCCCTGCAAGCAACATGCTCGGTTCAAAACCAGCGCCAACCCTTGATATCGAGCAGTTTTTAGTGCTACAAGCAATATTTTCGTCTCGAAATGGTACTTTTTTGCAATAATTTTTCCCCAAGAATGGAATTTTGCAGGCGGGTAGCCGGGGTGCTTGATTTATACTTGGGGCTTATATGGCAAGCAATGCGGAAACTGCCGGCGTGAAAAAGTTCGACTATCGCAAGTATCCAGCCTATCCGGCGCTGAAGATGGCGTCCCGGCGCTGGCCAGATGCCGTGATCAAGCAGGCGCCCATCTGGTGTAGCGTGGATCTGCGCGATGGTAATCAGGCCCTGGTCGAACCCATGACTCCTTCGCAGAAATCACGTTTGTACGATGAACTCGTGGCAGTCGGTTTCAAGGAGATTGAGGTGGGTTTCCCGTCCGCGTCCACCACCGATTACGATTTCGTGCGGGAACTGTTGGACAAGGGCCGTGTGCCGGAAGACGTCACCCTGCAGGTTCTGACCCAGGCTCGTCCCGAATTAATCGAAAAAACCTTCGAGTCCCTGCACGGAGCGCACCGCGCCATCCTGCATTTGTACAACTCCACCTCCACGGTGCAAAGGGAAAAAGTGTTTCAACTTGGCCGGGACGGCATCATTGATATAGCCGTGGAAGGTGCAAGATTAGTACTGGAACACTCCAGGCATTACCCGGCAACCGAGTGGGTATTCGAATACTCTCCGGAAAGTTTTACCGGTACCGAAATGGACTTTGCCGTGGATATCTGCAATGCGGTAATCCAGGTCTGGCAACCCACCCCGAAACAGCGCTGCATCATCAACTTGCCCGCCACCGTCGAAATGAGTACACCGAACGTGTATGCCGACCAGATTGAATATTTCTGCGCCAGGATAGACAAGCGGGACAGTATCCTGGTGTCCACTCATACCCACAATGACCGCGGCTGCGCCGTGGCTGCGGCGGAACTCGCGCTGATGGCCGGCGCCGAACGCGTGGAGGGCACCTTGCTGGGCAATGGTGAACGCACCGGCAACATGGATATCCTGACCATGGCCATGAATCTGTACAGCCAGGGGATAGACCCCACCCTGGACTTTGAAGACATGGACCATATCGTACAGACCTACAGGGAGTGCACCCAGTTACCGGTACATCCCCGACACCCCTACGCGGGCGAACTGGTATTCACGGCATTTTCCGGCAGCCACCAGGATGCGATCAAGAAATGCCTGGATAAATATGATGACGCGCAAGCCTGGCAGGTGGCCTATCTGCCCATCGACCCGGCGGATATCGGCCGCAGTTATCAGGAAGTGGTGCGCATCAACAGCCAATCCGGCAAGGGCGGTATCGCCTATGTGCTGGAGCGTGACTACAACTTGCAACTGCCCCGCTGGCTGCAGATCGATTTTAGCTCCACGGTGCAGCATCATGCCGAGAAAACCGAAACCGAAGTGGCGCCCGATGTAATCTGGGAGTTGTTCCAGTCCACGTATTTTTCTACTTCCGGCCCATGGAAGCTGGGCAATTATCAGATCAGCAGGGAGAGCAAGGTCGACAAACTGCAAGCCGAGCTGATCAAGGGCCGCGTCACCCATACCCTGAGCGGCAGCGGCTCCGGGGTCGTGGAGGCATTCACCAAGGCCATGGCATTGTTCATCGGCAAAAAGATCGTTCTGGTTGAATACAGTGAACACGCCCTCAGCCACAGCGCCGATGCCGAAGCCATCTGCTACATTCAGCTCAATATCGATGGCCAGCGGGTTTGTGGGGTGGGGCGCAGCGCCGACATCATCCAGGCTTCTCTCGATGCCATTCTCGGCGCCATCAATGTAGCCGTCCGCGCAGATGCGGAGCACGCCGCCTAGCAGCCCCGAACCTCTCTTGCCGAATTCGTGCCTTGCCTGTTATCCGGGTAAACTCCGGCACAGCGCTGCGCAACCCCATGATTTTTTCATTATCGGTAAAGTAATCAGGAGTTCTTTATGTCTGCAAAACAGCAAGCGGTTCAACTCATGGCCGACCCTGCAGGATTGTTCAACGATTCAATTACCAGGATGCACAGCATTGCACGGGCTGAGTTGGAAGAAATCCAGCATCTGGCCATGGACCTCCGCTTCCAGGAACACCGGCAAAGCATAGAAATATTGCGCAAACTCTCCGACCGGCTGGGAGTGAATGAATTGCGGGAATTCAACGATGTGACGCCACTGCTGTTTGCGCATACGGCGTTCAAGAGCTACCCCTCTTCGCTGATGGAGAAGAAACGCTTCGACCTGATGACCAAGTGGCTGGACAAGCTGACCAGCTACGACCTGTCTACACTGGATGTGTCCGATTGTGTGAGCATCGACGGCTGGATTGACCGGCTGGATGAAGAGACGCCCCTGGAAGTAATCACCTCATCGGGAACTACCGGCACCCTGTCCATTATCCCCAAGTCCAAGCGCGGGGCCACGAAATCCATGCAGATGTGGCGTATGTTCCTGTTCCAGACCTTCGGCAAGGAACCGGCGGAAGAGGAACGTAATGTTCAGGTAGACGTAATCTGGCCCAATCACGCACGCGGAAAACTCGGCCATCTGCGTATGGCGGATATGATTCGCACGGAATTTACCGGTGGCGATGAGAGCCGTTTCCACGCCCTCTACAACGACGCCATCGATACCGACCTGATGTTCCTGGCCAGCAGAATGCAGCTAGCGGCAGCCAGGGGAGAGTTGGACCGGTTGAAGATAGACCCGGCCCTGTTGCAGCGCAAGGAGGAGTTTACCGCCATGCAGGAGCGCCGGCCTCGGGAAATGGCCGATTTCCTGGCCAAGTGCACCCGAGACCTTGCCGGCAAGAGGGTATTCATGACCAGCGCCTACCCGCTGATGCACCAACTCGCCGAGGAAGGTTTGAAACAGGGCGTCAGCGGCGTGTTCGCCCCCGATTCCGCCATCCTCACCGGAGGCGGCACCAAGGGATACGTGTTACCGGAAAATTTCATGGATGGAATCAGGGAATTCCTTGGGGTGGAGAGAATTCAGGAAGGCTACGGCATGTCCGAGATCAGCGCCTTCCACTGGGCCTGTGATCAGGGACACTATCATGTCCAGCCCTGGGTGATTCCTTTTCTGTTACACCCGGAATCCGGCGAACCACTTCCCCGCCGGGGCAAGGTGACCGGCCGCGCGGCATTCTATGACCTGTTCAACGAGGCTCACTGGGGCGGGGTGATTTCCGGCGACGAAATTACCATCGAGTGGGACGAGCCATGCCCCTGTGGGCTGGAAAGTGTGTACATTCATCACGATATCATGCGCTACAGCGAGAAACAGGGAGTGGATGATGACCGTATCAGTTGTTCGGCCACTACCCAGGTCAATGATGAAGCCGTCAACTTCATGCGGGAATACGCCGCATGAGTTCCTTTGACGTACCCCTGTTCATCCGTGGCGAGTTGATCGAGGAAAACTGGCGGGAGTTCGGCTTGCGCAGGGATGGCGGGGATGGATTCCGGGCGCCGGACCCACACCAGTATCTGCAGCAATTGCCCCTGTCCAACCCAATGGCGCTGAGGGACCTGCAGGAAATACCTTTCGAAGAAATTCTGGATCTGCTGGAGGCGCTGGGTCAGGCCCTGAAGTTTGAACATAACCCCCATATCCAGCAGGCTTTCGAGGCGGCCATGGTAGCCGCCAATTACCCGGCATCCATGCTGCAGGGCAGTTACACCACGCTGCCCGAGGTGTTCTCACGGGAGCAGGTGCGCGAACTCGCGGAAACCCGGGTCGGCATCAACTACCTGGACGGCTGGGTGAGCGAAACCCTGGCGGACGGCCGTGAAGTGAACATCCGCGCTTTTGGCGCGAGAAGTGTACATATACCAGCCGGAAATGGCGGTCTGGTGTCCGCTGTTACCATCATCCGCAATGCAATAACCCGCAGTGACGCCATCATCAAGGCGCCGTCCAACGACCCCTTGACCGCCCTGGCTATCGCCCGGACCCTGGCGGATATCGCCCCGAACCACCCCTTGACCAGGCACCTTAGCGTGGGGTACTGGAAGGGCGGGGATACACATCTGGAACAGCAGCTCTACCGCCCGGAAAATATCGAAAAAATAATCGCCTGGGGCGGCTTCGCCTCGGTCAGGCACGTGACCCGGTATATTCAGCCAGGCCTGGAATTGATCGCCCTGGACCCCAAGCGCAGCGCCACCATCATTGGGCCCGAAGCCTTCGACAGTGAAGAGACCATGATCGAAGTAGCCAAGCGCACGGCCTGTGACATCGGTATAGCCAACCAGGAAGCCTGCGCCAGCGCCAGGGTAGTGTATGTATTGTGTGGAACAGATCTGACCGGTCTGGAGAAGGTCAATGCCCTGGGCGAACAGGTCTACCGCGAACTTGTGGCCCTTCCGCCGTACCTGAGTACGCCACCGCTTCAGGTTTCACGGGAGTTGTTGGAGCAGGTGGAGGTGACCCGGCTGGATGATACCTTCTTCCGGGTAATCGGAGGGGAGCAGCAGGAGGGTGCGGTCATCGTCTCCCAATTCGACGAACCCGTGGACTATTCACCGTTGTTGAGCGGCCGTGTGGCCAACCTGGTGCCGGTGGATGACATAGAGAAAGTTACAGCGGCGGTAACCGCTTACACCCAGACCGTGGGTATTTACCCGGAGAGCCTGAAACAGGAATTGCGCGACCGTTTGCCTCTGTACGGCGCCCAGCGTTTGACCTCGCTGGGGTATGCCTGCAATGTGGCCATCGCGACGCCACAGGACGCCATCGAACCGGTGCGGCGCATGTGCAAGTGGATTTTTGAGGAACGCTGCGACCCGGAGGTAGTGGCGCCACTGTGGCGAAGCTAACTCGGATACCCTACCAGCCGCTGCACAAGGGGTTGTATAGCCGTCGTGGAACAGGGCCGCCAATGACCGGGCGCCTGGGCCAGGCGTTCGGCAAGCAATGCGCGCACCAGGGGGTTGAAGGGGAAGCCGACATGGCTGGCCAGAACAGCGATGTTCTCGGTTAACTCATGTTCCGGCAAGCAGGCAATATCGGTGTTGACCACCCCATCGCTCAGGCTGTACAGGGCAGAGATGGGCGCCTTCAACTCCCCGGCAAAAGTGTGAGCTTTCCACTCGTGTATAGCATCCTCGGATAGCGGCACTTTGTGGATGCGCCGCATCAGCGGGTAAAGGGCAGTACCGCGAAAATCACCGAAAGGCGTACCGAGGGTAACCACCTGGCGCACCAGATCCGGGTGGCGGTGGGCCAATCCGGCGGCGTGCAAACCGCCCAGGCTCCAGCCCACCAGGCTGACCGCTTGGCCGCTGCTCTCGACTTCATCAGCAAGAATTTCAGCAATGGCCGCCTCTGTTTCACGGCGAAAGGCCATGAGTTGTTCCATGCTGGAAATCCGCCGCGGCATATTGCGGCCGAGACCCCAGGATATCGCCCGATACCCCAGTTTATCGAGGTATCGGCGCAACAGCGCCGTACAGCCTTCCGCGCCCAGAAAAGGCGGCAAGGTCATTACCGTATGGCCGTCGCCGCCGGGTAATCGTCTCAACAAGGGAGCGAGGGCCAGCGAACTGCCCAACTCCAATACTATTCGGGGCACTTCCAGCAGGCTGTAGCCGATTGCGGGCGGCGCGGCTTGCCTGGCAGTGGTGACCGGAGGGGTGGCGTTCCGCGATGAATTTATTTTCTTTGTTGCCGTCATCACGGCGCATTATTCCACGGCTGCGGGGGATTGCCTACCTGCTCGTTGTTCTTGCCCGCGGACTTCACCAGGGGGAGCAGGGAGGTGTATGCGCTTTGGAGCTGTGCTATCGTCGCCGGTCACCGGCATGAACGACTCCCGCGACACCATATATGCCCGGCCAATGGCCGAGCCAGCAACATTTACCTTCGATGACGAGGTGGCGAGGGTATTTCCCGACATGATCAGGCGCTCGGTGCCGGGTTATGCCAGCATTATTGCCATGACCGGATTACTGGCGGGCCGCTACGCCACCTCGGGCAGCAACCTCTATGACCTCGGTTGCTCTCTGGGCGCTTCGACCCTGGCCATGCGCCGGGGTTTGAAGCGCCACGGTTGCACCATACACGGAGTGGATAATTCCCCCTCCATGATAGACCGCTGCGCTGCATTGATCGCCGCAGACAGTGATCATGCCGCGGTGCAACTTCATTTAATGGACCTGCTGGAGTGCCACATTACGAATGCCTCCATGGTGGCGCTGAACTTTAGCCTGCAATTCATCGAACCGTCCCGGCGCGAGCCCTTGCTGGGGCAAATATACCGGGGGCTGAATCCCGGCGGTATCCTCTTGCTGTCGGAGAAAATCGTCTTTGCCGACCCCGGCGTGAACCGGCTACAGCAGGAACTGCACGAAGAATTCAAGAGGAGCCAGGGTTACAGCGAAATGGAAATTTCCGGGAAACGCTCGGCGCTGGAGAATATACTGATACCGGAAACCCTGCAGCAACACCGGCAACGGCTTGGCAAGGCAGGTTTTTCCCGTTCTGATCCGTGGTTTCAGTGCTGTAACTTCGTCTCTCTGATCGCCTTTAAATAATGGACTACCAAGCCCTGATCCAGCGCTGGCAAAACCAGGATCTGCGCCCCTGGGCAAATTGTCTTCCTGAGCAAATCGCGGCGAGTTTGCAACCGGGCCGTCACGGCGACCTGCCCCGTTGGAAAGATGCCTTGAACCAACTCCCGGAACTTGAACCCGCGATGGTGGACCTGACCGGACCCAGCGTGCGGGTGGGTTCTGGCGGCCAGGCGAGCAGCGGGGAGAGGCGACAGTTGGAAGCCGGGTTGCGGCGGCTGTGTCCCTGGCGCAAGGGGCCCTATGAACTGTTTGGGCTGAGCATTGATAGCGAGTGGCGTTCGGATCTCAAATGGGCGCGGCTGGAGCAAGCGCTGACGCCGCTGAAGGGCAGACGCGTACTCGATGTGGGTTGCGGTAATGGGTACCACTGCTGGCGCATGCGCGGCGCCGGCGCCGGTGAGGTTATCGGTATTGATCCTGCACCGTTGTTTGTACTGCAATTCTGGGCAGTGCAAAAATACATCAGGGATTCGGCGGTATGGGTGCTGCCGCTGGGCATCGAACAGGTCCCGAAGCGGCTGGAAGCCTTCGATAGCGTATTCTCCATGGGCATTCTCTACCATCGCCGTTCACCCATGGACCACCTGCAAGCCTTGCGGGGCTGCCTGCGGCCCGGAGGAGAGCTGATCCTGGAGACCCTGGTGGTGGAAGGGGACGAGCGCCACTGCCTGGTTCCCCGGGGACGCTATGCCCGCATGAGTAACGTCTGGTTCATTCCCAGTTGTGCGATGTTGACGCTGTGGCTGGACAAGCTGGGCTTTCGGGATATACGGCGGATTGATGTTACTGCTACCACTAGTGCTGAACAACGTACTACCGGCTGGATGCAGTTCCAGTCGCTGGCGGATTTCCTCGACCCGCAAGATCAGAGCCTGACAGTAGAGGGATACCCCGCGCCCCGGCGAGGGATTTTCATGGCCCGCAAATGACCGGCGCGAGCAACCGTGAGTACTGAGCGGCGCTGGCAGGCGTTGCCCGCGGCCAAACTGGTCTGGTCCGGCAACATCCCGCGATCCGTTGATTTCGATGACATCTATTTCTCCCGTGAATCCGGCCTGGAGGAAGCTCGCCACGTCTTCCTCAGGGGGAATCATTTACCTGAAGCCTGGCTGGGCCGGTCTCACTTCAGCATCTGCGAAACAGGTTTCGGCACGGGGCTGAATTTTCTGGCCACCTGGCTGGCCTGGCTTGACGACCCCCGGCGCTGCACTCACTTGCATTATCTGGCCATTGAGAAATTTCCCTTGCCGGCGCCAGACTGTGGGCGAGCATTCGGTCAATGGAATTGCCTGTCCAGCCTGGGAGAACAATTACTTGCCCAGTATCCGCACGCCTTGCCGGGCCGGCATCGCTTACTGTTCGAGAAAGGACGGCTTGTTCTTGACCTGGTGTACGCGGATGCGGCTGAAGCATTGCAAAGCCTGCAAGAGGAACCGGAACAGTCAATCGACTGCTGGTTCCTGGATGGTTTTTCACCGGCGCGCAACCCGGAGATGTGGACCTCGGAACTGTTCCAGTCCATGGCCGCACTGAGCAGCCCTCGGGCCAGCTTCGCCACCTTCAGCACCGCCGGACAGGTACGGCGAGGACTGCGGGATGCACACTTCAGCATCAGCAAGGCCCCGGGTTATGGCAACAAACGCGAGATGCTGAGCGGACGCTATGACGGCTCCACCGAAACCCGGTCTGTTGCTCCCACCCAAACCCGGCGCAAGGGCGCCCAACGTTGGCATCTGGGCCCGCCAAGCCATAGGCGGATCAGGCAAGCCGACAGACCTGTGGCAGCCATTCTCGGCGCCGGACTGGCCGGGGCGGCGACGGCCGAGGCCCTGGCCCGGCGGGACTGGCAGGTGACTGTGCTGGAAAGAGAGCGGGTAGCCGCGGCGGCCTCCGGCAACCTGCAGGGAGTTCTCTATACCCGCCTGTCGAATCGGGACTCCCCGCTTAACAGTTTTACAGTGCATAGTTATGGTTACGCCCTGCGCTATTACCGTCGTCTGGCGGCAGCCGGAAGCTGGCAGCCGGGCCGGGATGGTGAGTTTTGTGGCGTCCTGCAGTTGCTTGAGCACCCGGAGGTTGACCCCGAACTTGCCCGAGTTGTAGCCGGTTTACCCAACCTGGTTCGCTCCCTGGGCGCCGCTGAAGCAGCGGCAATCAGCGGCCTGAAACGCTGCCCCGGTGGTCTGTTTTACCCCGAAGGCGGCTGGCTGCACCCTCCGGCAATCTGCAGGGCAATGCTGCAGCACCCTCGCATCACCCTGCTTGAGGACTGCGGCACGGTGCGGGTTGCGAGGGCCGGAACCGGCTGGCGCCTGTTTGACCAACAGGGAACGCTGCTGCACCAGACCCCCACCCTGGTCATCGCCAGCGGCCATGAAGCATCCCAATGGGCCGAAACCCGATGGTTACCGCTACAGAAGATTCGCGGGCAGGTCACCCATTTGCCCAGCCGTGGTGAACTCCGGCAGTTGCGTACAGTCATCTGCCACTCTGGCTTTGTGGCGCCGGCCCGGAGCAGAATACATTGTATCGGGGCCAGCTTCGACCTCGGTGACGAGGACCCTCACTTGCGGACCGATTCGCATCAAGCCAACCTGGAAAAATTGCAGACAGCCCTGGACCTTGAATACCTGGACCACGCCGATGCAGTCAATTTGCCTGGCCGGGTCGGCTTTCGCTGCACCAGCCCCGATTACCTTCCCATCGTGGGGCCGGCCCCCGATTTCAACGCGGTGCGGCAGGATTTTGCCTTTCTACGCCAGAATGCCAGGCAAACCTCCGAGCAGTACGGCACCATGTTGCCGGGGCTTTATCTGAATACCGCGCATGGCGCTCGCGGCCTGACTTCGACCCCACTGGCTGCCGAATTGCTGGCAGCGCAGATCACCGGCGCAGCTGCGCCGCTGGATACCGCTTTGCAACAAGCCCTTTCGCCCACCCGTTTTATTATCCGCGGCCTGAAACGCAGGCGGCTGTAGTGCAAATTTCTCGGCAGTAGCCGCAACGCCGGGCGAGCAGCCTGTCGGGCTTGGGCGTCCGTAGTAGGACTGTCCCAAGTCCGGCAGGCTGCTAGAATAGCCTTTTTCGGGAAAACCGGCGCATGAACAGATCCAGCCAGGCACACCCTGCGTTCGACCAGGTTCGCAGCGAGTATATTGATACCCTCAACTTGCAGGTGGAGCAATTCGAGCACCGCGCCACCGGCGCCATGCACTATCACCTGGCCGCGGATAACCGTGAGAATGTGTTTCTGGTGGCGCTGCGAACCGTACCCGAGGATTCCTCCGGCGTTGCGCATATCCTCGAACATACGGCGCTCTGCGGCAGCGAGCGCTTCCCGGTGCGGGACCCGTTCTTCATGATGCTGCGCCGCTCCCTCAATACCTTCATGAATGCCTTCACCAGCAGTGACTGGACCGCCTACCCCTTTGCCAGCCAGAACCGCAAGGACTTCGACAACCTGTTGGATGTATACCTGGACGCGGTGTTTTTTGCCCGCTTGGACCCGCTGGATTTCGCCCAGGAGGGCCATCGCCTGGAATTCGCCGAGCCGGGGGACCCTCAATCCGAACTGCTGTTCAAAGGGGTAGTCTTTAACGAAATGAAGGGCGCCATGAGTTCGGTAACCAGCACCCTGTGGCAAACCCTGTGCACACATCTGTTCCCCACCACGACCTATCATTTCAACAGTGGCGGAGATCCGGAAATGATCCCCAACCTGAGCTATGGGCAATTGCAGGATTTTTACCGCAGTCACTATCATCCCAGCAATGCCATTTTCATGACCTTTGGCGATATCCCGGCCCACCAACACCAGCAAAATTTTCAGGAAAAAGCCCTGGGCCGCTTCGACAGGCTAAAACGGGCAATCACCGTGCCCCGTGAACAACGGCTGACCGAGCCGCTGCGGGTCAGCGCCAGCTACGCCTATGACGATGCAGACAACAGTGAAAGAAAAACCCATGTGGTGATGGCCTGGTTGTTGGGAGAAAGTACCGATCTCGAACAACTGCTGGAGGCGCAACTGCTGTCCAGTGTGTTACTCGATAATAGCGCTTCACCCCTGCGAAAGGCACTGGAAACCACGAACCTGGGACAGGCGCCCTCCCCCTTGTGTGGTCTCGAGGATTCCCAGCGTGAAATGGTGTTTGGCTGCGGCCTCGAAGGCAGCGCCGCAGAACACGCCGATGAGATGGAAACCCTGGTGCTGGAAGTCATTGAACAGGTTGCCATGCGAGGCGTACCCAGGCAACGTCTCGAAGCGGTACTGCACCAGTTGGAGTTACATCAGCGAGAAATCAGCGGCGACGGTTTCCCTTATGGCTTGCGCTTGCTGTTGACTGCCCTGGGCTGTGCAACTCACTACCGGGATCCCATCGCCATGCTCAACCTGGACCCGGTACTGGAGAAGTTACGGTCCTGCATTAAGGACCCGGAGTACATCAAGCAACTGGCCCGCAAACTGCTGCTGGAAAACTGCCACCGGGTGCGTTTGGTGATGTCACCCGACCGGGAGTTGTCACGCCAGCGCCAACAGGCTGAGGCAAACAGGCTGGCCGGCATCAAGGTGCAACTCAGTGAATCGCAACGTCGGGAAATCGTCCGTCAGGCCGAGCAACTCGCACAGCGCCAGGAACAGGTGGATGATGACAGCGTGCTGCCGAAAGTCACGCTCGAGGACATCCCCACAGAGATTCCCGAGTTCTCTCCCAGCCTGCATCGGGATGGCGAGCATTTGCTGACCCGCTACCAGCAGGGCACCAATGGTCTGGTCTACCAGCAAGCTGTAGCACCCCTGCCCGGCCTCAGCCCTGAGCAATGGGCATTGCTGCCCTACTACAGCCATTCTCTCACCGAGTTGGGCCTGGAGGGCGCCACCTATCTGGAGGTGCAGGACCGCCAGTCCGCCACTTGCGGCAGTATTCACGCCTTTACCAATATGCACGGAGCGATTGATGATACGCAGCAGGTATCGTCCTGCCTGGCGCTTTCCTCAACGGCCTTGCAGCGCAATCAGCAGACCGCTGCGCAACTGATGCGCGACACCCTGGAAAAGGTACGTTTCGATGAGTTGGAACGTATACGGGAGTTGGTATCACAGCAGCGGGCCCGCAGTGAGCGGTCGGTGACCGGTAACGGTCATGGCTTGGCCATGACGGCCGCCTGTGCAGGAATGAGCCCCGCCGCCAGACTGCGTCACCAACTCGGGGGCCTGGCAGGGATCAAACACCTCAAGTCGCTGGATGACTCCTTGCAAGAAAATGACCGGCTACAGGCATTCTCCGGGCAACTCGCCGGCCTGCATGCACAAGTATTGGAAATGCCTTTCCAGTTCCTGACAGTGGGCGATGCGGAATATACCGATGAACAGGCCGATAACTGCCTGCAGTTATGGCGTGGATTTGCCGGTTCCGGCGCTGGCCAGGCCGAATCAGAGTTAGCGAAGGTGCAGGAATCCCGGCGCGAAATCTGGGTTACCAATACCCAGGTGAATTTTTGCGCCCAGGCTTGGCCAAGTGTAGCCGTTGACCATCCCGATGCAGCCGGGCTGACCGTACTCGGGGGTTTTCTGCGCAATGGTTATCTGCATCGCGCCATTCGTGAAAAAGGTGGGGCCTACGGCGGTGGCGCGTCACAGGATTCCGATATCGGAGCATTTCGGTTCTACTCCTACCGCGACCCGCGGCTGGGGGAAACCCTGGCTGATTTTCAGGCGGCCATTGAGTGGTTGCAGGATGCTGCGCACGGATATGAGCCACTGGAACAAGCCATTCTTGGAGTCATTGGCGCCCTGGACAAACCTGGTTCACCTGCCGGTGAAGCAAAAAAGCACTTTTACGACCAGTTGTTTGGACGCGACCCACAACAGCAGGCCCGGTTTCGGCAGAGAGTACTGGCCCAAACCGTCAAGGATCTGCAGCGTGTGGCGGAAAGATATCTGCGCCCGGAATTGGCCTGCACCGCCATTATCACCAGTCAGACCGGGCTGGAGCAGGCCCACGACATCGTTGAGGAACAAGGGCTGAACATTATCAAACTCTAGCAGCCTGTCGGACTTGGGACTGTCCTACTGCGGAAAAGCCGTTTTGGCCCTTTTTTTTGCAATTCTTCGTCGGAAAAAAGGGGTCAGAGCCCTTTTTTTGGGGGGCGTGAGCAGTTACAAAAAATGACTCAAAACGGACTTTCCCTCGCTACGGACGCCCAAGCCCGACAGGCTGCTAGCCCGCAGATT
>JAPOQD010000143.1 GCA_026710905.1 Halieaceae bacterium | reverse complement strand
ATCAGATGTGACGAGGCTACCTATAGGTTCACTTTCGTTACGGCCTGCAAGTTTCTTCCTGGGAAACTTACAACCCCTGATTACTCAGACGCTGCTTCCCGGTACTACAAAGGCATACGGACAACTCCTTTGGCGGGACTTAAACCCGCTAGATTAATCGCCGGTAACGGCATACGGGACATTACTGCTTTGCCGCTACAAACCTGGTCTGGCTGTTGACATGCGAGAAAAATGAATATACCTTTGAGAAAATTCTAATTAATCGTTTCACTTAATAAACTTGCCGGAGGCCGCCATGTTGTCCAAACTCTCTGCAATCAACCCCACCGCCGCCTTTCTCACCCTGCCCTGTTTGTTCCTGATCACCCCCGTACACGCCCAGGAGACGCCGGAACAGGCCATGGAAGAAGTCATCGTGTTTGGAATGAAGGACCGTTTCAGCAGCGGGGTTGGGCGGGCCGAGTATCGAATCGGCAAGGAGGACATTCTACAACGGCCCAGCGGCGCGGAAGTTACCCAGGCCCTGGTCAAAGTGCCGGGAGTCCAGGTTTCCACGGGAGATGCGCGCGGAGGTAGTTTCTCCTTTGAGCTGTATTTACGGGGCCTTACCGACCAGCAAATCGGGCTATCGATAGACGGTATTCCCAGTGGTGACGCCCGCTTCAATGGCGGTTCACCACCCAATCGTTTTGTGGAAAGCAGTAACATATCGCAAATTGTTGTGTCGCAGAGTTCGGGCGAGACCGGCTCTCCATCCCGTTCGGCCCTGGGCGGCTTTATCAATTTCATCACTGATACGCCCAAGCAGGAATTCGGCGTGGAGCTTGAACTCGGTAGTGGAGACGACGACTACCGGCGCTACGCCATTCGTATGGACAGCGGAGACCTGGGTGGCGGTTTTTCCGGCTATGCCAGCTTTTCCGATCAAGGCAACGAGATTTACGCCGGCCCCAACCATCGGGACCGCAACCGTGAGCATTTCGATGTCAAGCTGCTGAAAGCCTTTGATTATGGCGCCGAGATCGTCTACCGCTTCAGCTACAATGAATTGGAGGACAACGATTTCGGTATCGTCTCACTCGGCGATTTCGAAAACGACCCCAGCAGCGATACGGTCAATGACTTTTTTGCCGGCGACCCGGATATCGATGGTGGTTTTACCGGATACGGCGGAGCCCTGGGGGGTACCCGCGAGGACGAATTACATTACGTCAATGCCCGGTTCCCGTTCTCCGAAACGGTGCGTCTGTCCATCAACCCCTATTATCAAACCCTTGACGGTGAGTCGTACGCCTATCAACCGGATGCACGGGTTACCGCATCGGGAAATCCGCGTGATCAGGACGTCACTGAAATTGAGTTTGACGCCAATGGCGTTCGTGTCGCAGACCTGCGCGTGACTCCCCGGGACAGGGAGCGCTCCGGGCTGACGACCGAACTGAGCATCGCGAAGATCGCCGATGTGCTCGACCTGAGGGTCGGCGCCTGGTACGAAACCGACGAGACCAACGAATATCGGCACTTCTTTCAGGTAACTAATGCGGCAGCCGGGATCGCCTATAACCGGGACGCCCTGAATTACATCGAATACGAACGCGATGTGGAGACGGATACCAGGTATTTTTACGCACAGGGCTCGTGGGCGGTGAATGATGCGCTGAGCATGGAACTCGGCGTCACCAAACACGACATTGAATACGTCTACCAGTCGCCCCTGGAATTCAACGGTCAGAACAGGATTGACGCTGAAACAGACGATGTAGACATCAAGTTGGGCGGTATTTACCAGTTTACCGATGAATGGGAGGTGTTCGCGGGTTACTCGGAAAACTTCGGCGGCATTTTCGAGGATATCTTTCTGGGCTCATCTTCGGCCATCAACCAGGATGAAATCGAACCGGAAACCTCCGAAAATCTTGATATCGGCATTCGCTATGTGGCTGAAAGCCTGGCCTTTTCGCTGCAAGCCTACCAAATCGATTTTGACAACCGCCTGACCATTGGCCCCAACGAAATCTCTCCAGATCGGGTGGAGGACATCATCAACGGCAATGCCTCTACGCAAGTGCTCAACCGCGGCGGTATTGAAAGCCGGGGATTCGAACTCACCGCGGCATGGACGGGCGGCAACTTCGATGTGTACGGCACTTACGCCTGGCAACAGGCGGAATGGCAGGATGATGACCCTGGACAAGGCATTCGCAGTGGTGATCAGGTGCTGGATATTCCGGAGAACAGTTTCTTCGCCGAATTGGGCTGGAGTCCCATGGAAAACTTTCGCACCGCGTTAAACGTCAAGTACACGGGCGAACGTACCGGCGGGAATATCTTCGTTCCGAATTTCTGCAACCAGTTTTTCTGTTTTGACGGCAACGGCACTGGCGTCAATGCCCTGGAGTTTCTGGAATCACAGGAACTCGAGGATTACTGGTTGGTGAATTTCCTGGCCAGTTATGACATCGACGGTGTGGCCGAACTGGACCGGCTCTCGTTCCAGTTGAATATCGATAACGTGCTCGACGAGGAATTTATCGGTGCGGTAACCGGCGCCACGGCGACCTTGCCGGAGTTCGGCGTCATTGGGGGCCTGACAGCCCAATCGGCCCTGGATCGGTACTTCATAGGTTTTCCTCGTACTGTGACCTTTAGCGTCAAAGCCAGCTTCTGAGCACAAACCCGCATATGGCGTCAAATGCGGGCGCCCAGCGCATTGCAGAATGCGTTAACGGCTGGCCGCCGGGCTCGCTTCGGTTTCAGACCAGGCCAATCATCTCCGTGACATCAAGGAGCCGACCCTGTGCTCCCCGGTGTTGCAGATTTTGCGCGGCGCTATCACTGCCCTGATACATCGCTTCCTCAAGCGATTTTCCCTCCAGCATTCCCGCGATCAGGCCGGCGCGAAAGGCGTCCCCACACCCGGTAGGGTCCAGTGGTTTCTCCACGAATTTCGCCGGCACCTGCCGGCTCAGGCCTCGGTTGATGAGTTCCGACCCGGCGGCGCCCAGGGTTACGATGACCGCCTCCAGATTGGCGGCGGTAGCGGTTATGGGCTTGCCGAGCAACGACTCGATATAGTCGCGTTCGAATTCGTTGACGATCAGCCAGCGGACGGCATTGAGTGCGTATTCCAGTTGCGCCTTGCCGAGGCTGGTTACCGCCTGTCCGGGGTCAAACAGGATGGGCAGACCCAATTGGCGGAATTGCTCAACTCTAGTGATGATCGTCTGCCGGTCATCGGGACCGGCCACCGCCAGCCGAGCACCGAGTTGGCGCAGCTTGCAACGGCCGGAATGGGCCATGGCGCCCGGAAAGTATCCAAGCAACTGATTCTGTTCCGTGTCGGTGGAGATAAAGACCCTTGCGGTCATTGCATCCGCAATGTGCAACAACAGGGATTGATCCACCTGATTGCGGGTCAGCCAGCTTTCATAAGGTGCGAAATCTCTACCGGCGCAGGCTATCGGCAGCGCTTCAACGCCGAGCCGGCTCAAGTGGAAGGACATGTTGGCGGCCGGCCCGCCAAAACCCACCGACAGGGATTCGACGTTGTAGCCAACACTCAATGCATCGCTGGCGCGCTGGTCAATGAGCCGCCGGAACGAGTCATTGACCGGCAGCAAAATGTCATAGGTAATGGAGCCGGATATCAGTACGTCCGCCATCGCCAATCTCGTTACTTGAAGTTAAACCTATAACCCGGATTATGCCTTGCGTGAAGCGCACAGGATAGGTCAAGCAGGATGAACCCGGTACTATCTGGCGCCGGCCGGCATCATGATTCCTTCCCGTTACGCCGGAAAGTGACCCATCCCGGCGGCTTCCTCATTCAAACGGGAGCGCCAGGTTCCCCGGCCACAGTCGCTGACTCGCTCATGCGGCCCGCCACGCTTGTATTCAAGCCCACTCCAATCACTTTGCCGGGCTCTTTCGTGGTATCTTTCTTCATGGGAATTCCCATGGGTTGGCAGCGGGCCTGAAGAGTATTGCAGTAACAGGCCGGAATCCGCCATGGCAAGAATGAGCGAGTATCCGTAACGATCCTGAGGACAAATGGCAAGCAAACAGTCAGACGCCAAGCCCCGCCCAAAGCGGGTGACGATGCGGGAAATAGCGGATGCTGCCGACGTGTCGGTCGCCACGGTATCCTATGTGCTGAATGATCGCGGCGCCATCGGCGAGGACACCAAAATACGCATTCACAAGGCAATCAAGAAGTTCGGTTACAAGCAGAATCGGGCGGCTCGCGCCATGAAGACGGGGCGCTCGGCGATCATCGGTCTGGTCTTTCCCAACATTGACAACCCCTTTTTCGCCAGCCTGGCGCGAGCGGTTCTGGACGAAGCGCAAAACAACGATTACCAGGTGTTCCTGGTCGATACCGAGGGCTCCCACAAGCGGGAAAAGCAGGCGGTGATTGGTCTGCTGCAACAAGGCGTGGATGGCATTGTGCTGTTTCCCGTCGACGATAGTGACAGTCTCGCCGGTCAAACAATAGATATTCCCATAGTCATACTGGATCGGGAGTCCGAAAGCCGCGACCTGATTCAGGCCGAGTATTATGACGGCGGATGCATGATTGCCCGTTATCTACAAGATCTTGGCCATACTCGCTTTGGCATTTTGGAAGGGCCGCAAGTGGTCGCCAATTCACGCGCGCGAAGCGAGGGATTTGTGTCCGCGTTAGGGTCCGGCTCCAGGGTCGTTTGGCGATTGGAACAGGAATATTCCATGACCATTTCCGAGCCGGCCAGGACGGCCTTGCTGAAACAGGACATCAGCGCGTTGGTCTGCGGAAATGACCTTATCGCCATGGGCGCCATGTCCGTTTTACAGTCGAATAAAATCGCCATTCCCGGCGAGGTGTCGGTGGTCGGATTCGACGATATTCCCTTCGCCAGCATGGTCACGCCAAAGCTCACCACGGTGTGTATGCCCTATAGGGAAATGGGGCGCGAAGCCGTCAACCTGTTGTTGCGGCGCATGGATACCGGCGCCGGGGATACGCGCAATCGCGTGGTGCTTCCCGTCGACTTGGTGGAAAGAGAGTCCACGGCGCCCGCGTGCGGCAAAGCCAGCGCCACCCCGCCCGGCAATCTTGCGTAAAACCCCTTAAACGTATCACCCGGATTACTGTTTTGATCACCAGACGTGAAGCGCTACAAGTCTTGCCGATGCTGGCCTGTGCGCCCCTGGTCCGCGCGGACCTGGCGCAGCAGTGGGAGCATAATCCCGGCATGCTGAGGGTCGCGTTTGGTTCCTGCATGCATCAAAACAAGCCGCAAGCATTTTGGGAAAAGATTGCGGACTTGCAACCGCATCGTTTCGTCATGCTGGGCGACGGCGTTTATCCGCTGCGCGAGTCACCCCCTCACATTATCGAAGATCTACAGCAAGCCTACGCAGTAGCTGCGCGCAGTCGGGAGCTGAGCGCCTTCCGCGCGCAAGTGCCGATTTCGGCAATTTGGGATGACAACGACTTCGGAGGCAGTGATATCGGCGGGTCCTTTGCCCACAAGCTGGCTTCCCGGAAGATGTTCCTGGACTTTTGGGTGGACAGCGATGCCGAGCGGCAGATGCGGGAGCGGCCCTCGGGCATCTATGCGCTATGGGAGTGGGGCTCGGCGGAGCGCCGCACGCAACTGATTGTTCCCGACCTGCGTTTTTCGCGCTCCGAATGGGTGGCTCAATCCATTGGCAAGAGACTCGCAGGCTTGGCCAGCGGGTTTGGCCCCTATGGTCTGCAAGGGGAAGACACGACCATGTTGGGTGAACAACAATGGCTCTGGATCGAGGCGTGTTTGCGCAGACCGGCGCGGTTGAGAATTCTTGCATCATCACTTCCCTTTTCGGCTTCGGCCAGGGGTTGGGAGTCTTGGGCCAACATGCCGCATGAACGGCAGCGCTTGCTCGACCTGGTCAAACAAACCGGGGCCGGCGGCATCATCGTGGTGAGTGGCGACTCCCACTATGGTGAACTTTCCCGGCTCGATGAGGGGCCCTATCCCCTGTGGGATTTGACTGCCTCCGGCTTGACCGAATTCTGGCCGAAACCCGGGCTCAACCAGCACCGTGTGGGCCCTGCGTTTGGCCGGACGAACTTCGGCCTGCTCCAGGTCAATTGGCGGGAACCCGACCCCGAAGTGTTGCTGGAACTGCGCGCCACCGGCGGTGATATTCTCATTCAAAAAGCCATTCCCCTGTCCACATTGCAGGTGCCCCAGGCCTAGCAGCCTGTCGGACTTGGGACTGTCCTACTGCGGAAAAGCCGTTTTGGCCCTTTTTTCTGCAATTCTTCGTTACACGAACCACTAT
>JAPOQD010000057.1 GCA_026710905.1 Halieaceae bacterium | reverse complement strand
CTTTTCGTAAGCCGTCCGGACGGCAAGAAAATGGAGATGGAAATCACATTCGCCTGGCGCTGGACGTTTCCGAGGATGATAACAGCTACAGTGTGAAGGCGTCACTGCCCGGAATCGACCCGGCGGACCTGGATATCAGCTTTTCCGAGAATACGCTCACTATCCAGGGCGAGACCCAAGCGGAAAGCGTGGACGAAAACGCAAAGTGGCATCTGCGGGAACGCAGTTTCGGCAGGTTCGTGCGCAGGATCACCTTGCCGGCAACTGTAAACGCCGACGACATCAGCGCCGACTATGAGGATGGCGTTCTCACACTGACGCTGCCGAAGGCTGAGGAGGTCAAGCCCCGTATAATTGCGGTACGCAGCACGGAAGATAGGGCGGTCGCAGCCTAGACCGTATCGCGTCACAACAGAAGTCAAGACGATCGATAGAGGCACCGGCTACGCTTCAGCCGGTGCCTCTTTGGTTTTGGTTGGCTATGGGCAGGGTACGCCGTTAGCGAATTGAACACTATGTTCGTGTGTGCTGTGGTCGCCTGGGCGCGTGGTGCCGGCTTTGCTCCATTCGCCATCGGGTGCGTAGTCGATACTGACATTGGCAGGTGCGGGTCCGATGTCTGCACGGTTGCAGTAGAAGAAGTAGCCGATGGCGTCGACGTCGGGCACTTCCAGTAGGAACAGGGCTGTATTCAGTTCGGCGTATTCGAGGGCGTGGACCTCGCTGCATCCGGCCGGCATGAAGAATCTGCCGACGACTCGTTTTGCGCCTGGTATTGAAATGTCTTCTGACTCGACCAGTTCGATGGGCTCGGAGTAGCATTGGTCGGTTTGGTCTGGAACCGGCGTTGACGTTGTCCTTGGGGTGCGTGTCGGTCTTGGTGTCCGTGTTGGGGTGGCGCGGGTTTGGGTGCCTGCTGCAGATGGTGGTGCCACTTTGCAACTTCTGATCAGAAGGTCGTTGTCGGAAAAGACGTTGTAATCGAGAACAGTGCGGCCATAAACGATGACGGTATCGCCAACAGATAGCGGTAAGATGTCAGATCTTGCGGAAGCGGGCAGCTGACAGGTTACATCCAAAAGCCTCCCTTGTTTGAACTCGATCTGGTAGCCGCCGGCAGATCTTTCGGTTAGGACGCTTATCGTTCCCTTGATGTAAACGACGCGGTTTACAAACCGATCTTCGAAGCGCGTTTTATTCCTCTCATACTCGGATCGTACCGTGGCAAAAGTTACAGGCGGCGGTAGTGGTGTTGGCGTGTGTGTCGGCGTGGGTGTCAGCGTAATGGTCGGTGTTAGCGTGGCGGTTGGGGTTTGGGTAACGGTCGGCGTTAGGGTAGGCGTTGGCGTTTCGGTGGGTATGGGGGTCTCGGTGGGAATGGGTGTTTCGGTGGGTACGTGTGTCTCAGTGGGCGTGGGTGTAAGTGTCGTAGTGGCTGTGATGATGTTGAGGCGGTTTTCAATTTCGATGAGCCTGGCTTCGAAATTGTCCTGCCGTTGGGTGAGCTTGGCCAGCGTACTGGTCAGGCTTTCCAGTGGGTTCTGTCCTTGCGCCATGAGCATGGATGGCACCAGTGCGAAGAGCGCGATGGTGATGGCGATGCGGATGATGCGTTTCATGGGGATGTCTCCTGGCCTGAATTAGGGCGCGGGTTTACGCTTGGGGGTGTAGCTGAGATTGGCATGACTTGCCCGTGATGGGTGGTGCGGTAGAATTAATGTGGGTCACGGGGGCTGGCTCCCTGTGGCTCAGGCGGGCCGGCGTGACAGCGCCGGCTCGTTGTATTTTGTGTGTGGGCAAGAAGAGGGTAGCACGGTGGTTGCTTTTGGCCAAATGTTTGTCAATTTGAAATGTATTGGAAAGACGAATTTTCTTTTGAAACTGAATTTTGAAAGTTTGGTTGGTTTTTGAGTTGTGGCTGGGGGTTGGAGGCGGGGCAACTGTGCGTGTAGGGTGGTATGTGGCGGCGGGCCCAGAGTGTGTGCTGGACCCGGGTTGGTGGAGCTGCGAAGGACCGGCTTGCCAGCCGGGGGATGTAGGAGTGTGGGGCCCCTTGTCGGGAATTGGGGCAGAGCCCCGACATGGCCCCATCCACAAGATGCTGCAAAAATCGGGCGCAGACGCCCTATTTTTTCCGATTGTACATTGCACTTCGTCCGAAAATGGAGGGGAGGAACCCCGACAACATGCTCTGTCGGGGCCCCTTAAGGAGGAAGGAAGGAGAATGGTCACGGCGAAAGCATTTGCGATGCCGACCCCACACGGCACCCGCTTCAACCGCTTGAAACAAATATACTCCAGTTCTTGCCGCGTTTCACTATACAATTTGCATAATTATTCCTCTTTTTCGCTGGATGATTTGACCGGATTAGGTGCCTTACCAAAGATTTCTTCCAACCGGGACGTACATTTTGTACAGTTGCCAGACTTG
>JAPOQD010000123.1 GCA_026710905.1 Halieaceae bacterium | reverse complement strand
GGGGCTGGCCGGTATACTCGCCGCGGACCTGGTGTCTACTGAACTTCGCAACACGAAAGTGATCGCCATCACCACGCTGCTGTTCGGTCTGCTGCTGGGCTATGCCGACCGGCGTGGATCCGGTGACGCCGGCTTGAGTTGGCGCAAGGTTCTGTGGATAGGCATGGCGCAGGCGCTGGCGGTTGTACCCGGCACTTCGCGCTCGGGGGTGACCATGACCGCGGCCCTGCTCTGCGGTCTGGGCCGCCGTGAAGCCGCGCGATTTTCGTTTCTGCTGTCGATTCCGATCATTGCCGTAGCCGGCCTGTTACAGGCAGTGGAGTTGAGCAGCAACGCAGTGGCGGTGGAGTGGAGCCTGCTGCTGCTGGCAACCCTGTTGTCTGCGCTCACCGCGTATCTCTGTGTGCGCTGGTTCATCGCCTTGATCGAGCGTGTTGGTTTTATGCCCTTCTTGCTATACCGGGTGGTATTGGGGTTGCTGCTGATTTGGACAGGATGGTGATTGATCATGGAATTAGAGCACTACAATGAGTCTTTTCTCGAGTTTCTGGGGCAGGCCACTTCTCCTTTTCACGCGGTGCGGGCCATGGGGCAACAGTTGGCCGATGCCGGGTTTACACGGCTTCGGGAAGGCCAGGAGTGGTCCACTGTAGCCGGACAGGGGTACTTCCTTACCCGCAATGACAGCGCCATCATCGCTTTCCGCCACGGCGCCTCGACAGGGCCTGAGTCCGGCCTGCGCATGGCGGGGGCGCACACCGACAGTCCCTGCCTGATGGTGAAACCCAATCCGGAAAAAAGCTGTGAGGGTTACCGGCAACTGGGAGTGGAGGTATATGGCGCGGCGCTACTCAACCCCTGGTTTGACCGGGACCTGTCGCTGGCAGGCAGAGTGTCCTATATCGACAATGGCGGGGCCTTGTGCAAGCAGTTGGTGGACTTTCGCCGGCCGCTTGCGGTGATTCCCAGTCTTGCCATCCATCTGGACCGCAAGGCCAATGAATCTCGTGGTATCAATGCGCAAACCGATATTGTTCCCGTACTCGGCAACGCCGATGGGCTGGATATTCGCGAATTGCTGGCGCGGCAATTGCTGGCGGAGTATCCGGGTATCGGGATAGGGGAGGTACTGGATTACGAACTTTGTTGCTACGACACGCAGCCAGCCCGGCAAATAGGGCTGGAAGGCGAGTTTATCGCCGCAGCGCGCCTTGACAATCTGTTGTCCTGTTACGCAGGTTTGCGGGCAATCATTGACAGTGACGGCGAGTACAGCAGCCTGCTGGTTTGCAATGATCATGAGGAAGTCGGCAGCCAATCGGCAGCCGGCGCCCAGGGCCCGTTTCTGCAATCCGTTTTGCGGCAGTTATGCCCCGAAATGTGGCAATACAATGCCATGATCGAAGCCTCGTGCATGATTTCTGTTGACAACGCCCATGCCGTACACCCGAATTTCGCCGGCCGGCATGACGACAAGCACGGTCCCCGGTTGAATGGTGGCCCGGTGATCAAGTCCAATGCCAATCAGCGCTATGCCAGTTCCAGTGAAACCGCGGCGTTATTCCGCGGTCTGTGCAGGGACCTGGGCATTCCGGTACAGACCTATGTAGTGCGCAGTGACATGGCTTGCGGCTCCACGATCGGACCGCTCACCGCAACGGAAATCGGCGTGCGCACACTGGACGTCGGTGCGCCCCAACTCGCCATGCATTCCATCCGTGAACTCACCGGAAGTATCGACCCCTGGCGCCTGGCGACAGTGCTGCGGGTATTCATGAACCGGGCCCAACCATTGCGGGCCAAGGCAGAAGACTGGTAGCGGCGGCGGCCAGCCATGGACGTCAGTGGTCTGTCACCTCGCGTCTCTGTACTATAGGCGCCTTTTTCTGCAACCATTGCCTGTAAACGAGACACGCCATGGAAAAACACCGCGTACTGACCGGTATCACTACCACCGGAGTTCCGCATTTGGGCAATTATGTCGGCGCTATTCGTCCCGCGGTTCGGGCCAGCAGGGATAGCGCCATTGAGTCCTGGTTTTTCCTGGCGGATTATCACGCCATCATTAAATCGACGAACCCGGAGCAGGTGCGCCGGTCCTCCCTGGAAATTGCGGCCACCTGGCTGGCGCTGGGTCTGGATACGGAAAACGCCATCTTCTATCGCCAGAGTGATATTCCCGAGATTCCCGAACTGAGCTGGATATTGACCTGTAGCGCCGCCAAGGGCCTGATGAATCGCGCTCATGCCTACAAGGCCGCGGTGCAGGCGAACGTTGAGGCGGGCGCCGACCCGGATTTCGGCATCAGCATGGGATTATTCAGTTACCCGGTGCTGATGGCGGCAGATATTTTCGTTTTCAACGCCCATGACGTGCCTGTGGGCCGGGACCAGGTCCAGCATGTGGAGATGGCCCGTGACATTGCGCAGCGCTTCAATCATCACTTCGGTAAAGTGTTCACCCTGCCCCGGGCCGTGGTCGATGACAGTGTGGCGGTGTTGCGGGGTCTGGACGGGCGCAAGATGAGCAAGAGTTACGAAAACACTATCCCCCTGTTTGAGTCGGAAAAACGGTTGCGCAAATCAATCAATAAAATAAAAACGAATCTGCTTGAACCGGGGCAAGCCAAGGACCCGGATGATTCCACGGTATTTCAAGTCTGGGAAGCGTTTTCCACACCCGAACAGGCCACCGGCATGCGCCGGCAGTTTGCCGATGGCATTGCCTGGGGGGAGGCAAAAAGCAAGCTGTTCGAATTAATCAACGATGAAATTGCGCCTTCACGCAAACGCTACGAGCAGTTGCTGGCTGACCCAGGGTTCGTGGAGTCGGAACTGCGCCTTGGTGCAGAGCGCGCCAGGAGGCACGCGGTCAAGTTACTGGACCAGGTCCGCAACGCCATAGGTATCGGTCCGAGATTGTAGATAGTGAGTGGATGGCCCTGAAATACCATAGGTATCGGTCCGAGATTGTAGATAGTGAGTGGATGGCCCTGAAATACGCAGGGGTAAGCGCAGGATTGCTATGCAGTCACCGGTGCGAAGGCATTCCCAGGCCGTGCGTGGCGACCAGGCCGCGCAGCACTTCAGCCACACCCCCGCCGAAAGTATTGATCAGTGCACGGCGGTGTTCGTGTTCCAGTTCACCCAATACTACCGCCCCCTCGCTGGGGCTGGCGATCAAAGCGCTGGGGCCAACCACATCCATCAGCAGCCGGCAGATTTCAATGATGATTTCGGTGGAGTACACCTTGATCGCGGAAGGGAATACCGGGTCGGGTTCGCCCTGGTCCAGGCTCCAGCCCATTCGGGCGTTCAAAACGCGCATGGCCTCCAGGTAAGCGTAGGCCTCGGCCAGATTGCGTTGCGCCGAAGCAGTGTCGATCACCCGTTGTCCATCTGCGGTACGCTGTTCCCGAGACCAGTCGAGCACCAGGCGAAATACCTTCCAGGCCTGCACTCCCCAGGCCGCGAGTCCTACCCGTTCATGGTTGAGTTGCGAGGTAATCAGGCGCCAACCGCCGTTTTCCCTGCCGATGATCATGTCCGTGGGAACCTTCACATCGCTGTAATAGGATACATTGGTGCAAACACCGCCCACGGTGTGAATCGGGCCATAGGAGAAACCCGGGTCCCTGGTGTCGGCAACCAGAATGGAGATGCCCTTGTGTTTTGGCGCATCCGGGTCGGTTCGGGCCGCCAGCCAGACATAATCGGCGCCCTCTGCGCCGCTGGTAAACACCTTGTTGCCGTTGACGATATAGTGGTCGCCATGTTTAACGGCGGATGTTTGCAGGGAGGCCAGATCAGTCCCGGCGGAAGGTTCTGTATAACCGATGCAGAAATGCAATTCTCCGGCTGCTATTCCCGGCAGAAAACGTTGTTTCTGTTGCTCGGTGCCGTGGCTCATGATCGCGGGACCGACCGTATTCAGGGTAACGAACGGAACTGGCGCGCCAGCCAGCAGGGCTTCTTCAAAACGTATCAACTGCTCGCTCTGGCTCAAACCCCGTCCGCCATACTGTTTCGGCCAGCCGACAGCGAGCATGCCATCCTTGCCCTGTTGGCGAATGAGCCGCTTGTATAGCTCGCTGCTTTCCGCATTACGCAGGGCCAGGCGATACTCCGGGCTGATCAGGCTGGAGAAGTACTCACGAAACTCCCGGCGCAGGGCTTTTTGTGCTTCCGTATAATCAACAAACATCAGGCTTTCCGATCCTCGCCAAGTATTCTAACGCTAGGGAACAATACCAGAACGCCACCATTGTAACGCGCCACTTTCCTTCCAGGGGGTGCAATATGCGAACCAGAGGGGAGTTTGGGACAATTTTCCGTTGTCTTCCGAGTCCATCCTTTTGCGTAAACAGGTATATTTGAGCTTTGCTCCCTGCAGACACTGACAGTAACCGTTCTGGCAAGAGGTGATAGACTGAGCCGGGGACGGAAGCGTGGGGCTGGTTTTCTCGCTCCGGGGGCCATCCATGGCCCATCCCGCGTCCGTCCATGGCGCTAGTCGCGATAAAACCAGCCCCACACTCCCGTCTGGATAGACTGTGCCAGGGCCGGGAGCGCCAGCCTCAAATCATCACTCGAATACCGAACGGTTACCACTGACAGGAGCAATTGCAAATGAGAGTAAACACTTGGAAAGCCGATGAATTTTTCATTTGATGAAGACCAACTCGCGATACAGGAACTCGCCCGCCGCATTTTTGCCGACCGGGTGAGCGATCAATTTCTGTTGGAATTTTCCCGTGGCGAGCAGATTTATGACGAGCCGCTCTGGGCCATTCTGGCAGAACAGGGTTTGCTGGGCCTGACTGTTCCAGACAGTGCGGGCG
>JAPOQD010000146.1 GCA_026710905.1 Halieaceae bacterium | reverse complement strand
TACTATGGCTTCCGTTACGGCGGCAAAGGACCGATTGCCCGACTTGCTGGAAATGCTTGCCAATAAGGCGCCCAGCGCAAGTTTTATCGCCACGCCCCACAGCGGCCCAGCGCCGTTGGCGGTGAGCTTCGATGCATCCGCATCGGCTGACAGCGATGGCGAGATCGTCTCTTTCGACTGGGATTTCGCCGGCTTTGCCGAGGCCAGTGGCATGCTGGCGGAGCACACTTTCACCGAGCCGGGCGTACATCCGGTCCGGCTCACGGTAACCGACGACCTCGGCGGTGTTCACAGCACCGTCTTCGAGTTGAATGCCGAGGACGGTTCGGGTGTCGCCTTCACTGTTCCCTATGTGGCGAACGGGCGCTATGCGGAGGATCTGCGCCCCTGTATCTACAATGGCGTCGGGGGCGGTTGCTCGCTTGAGCGGCTGCCGTTTCTCGGTGCGGAATTCTCCGAACCCAGTGTTGAGGATGTGATGACACGGGTGCTGGTTTCCCACCGCTGGATGGGCGACAACTTTCGGGCAATATTGGAGAGGTTGCCCGCCGATCTGCGCCTGCTGGCCCGCTCTGTCACCGCCATCGTCATCGCCAGCGACATACGCCCGGCTTATTACTGGGGGGAAACCGGGGCTGTTTATCTTGACGCGGATTTCTTTTGGCTGACACCACAGCAGCAATCCGTGGTAACCATGGAAGAGGATTTTCGTACTGATTTCGGCAATCAGTTGCAGGTCGAACTGCCCTGGCGTTACGTCCGCAATAACCAACGGTGGAGCATCGGCCTTACTCCTGACGGATATCAGCGGCTTGAAGACCTCACCCAGGTTACGGCTTACCTGCTCTATCACGAGTTGGCCCACGCGGCGGATTTCATGCCTGTCTCTCGAATAGCCGCGCTCGACCCGCGCAAAACGGCGCCAGAAGCGATTTACGAGGATCAGGACAAATGGCACTCCTCTGGACTGCGCCAGGCCTATCCACTGAGTTCGCAAGTGTTGGAGAATCTGGGGCGGGTCTTCTTTTCCGGGCGGCAACCCACATCCAGCCAAATCGCCATCCAGCCCGACGATTTGATTGATGAGTTCTCAGAGGATGGCGCTGTCGATTTCTACAGCTATTTCAGCCAGTTCGAAGACTTGGCGGACCTACTCGAGACGCTGTTGATGAGCTATCACCAGGGTCTCGAGAAGGATACGGCGATTACCAGCATGAAGACAGAAGATATGCCGGACAGGACCGTCGCCTGGGGCCAACGCGGCCGCATGACCGATCTGGCCGTGATTGAGCGATTGCGATGGACCATCGACGCAATGTATCCGGGCAACACACACGATCTTCACGGCTATCTGACCGGACGGCCGGCGCCGCTGCCGATGCGGCGCGGTGATACCTGGGTGAACAACATCGCGCTTGAGGACGGCGGCGATTTCAGTTCCGGCGGGAGCGCCATAACACCGCCCCGCGCCGTCTATCAGCCGCCAATGTTTCCCTACAGCAGGAAGCCTGCAACGCCTTCGGGCCTGACAGTGGGCGCTGCCTCCCAGCGACAGCCAATTTCCCATATAGGGGGAACTGTTACCCCTTCGGGCCAGCCGGAGAGCGAGGCCGGCGCCTCATCGTCCCCCACCCTGGCCGGTTGCATACGCATCACCGAGAACTCGCCACCAGCCTTGCTTGAACGGCTCGGGCTTGATTGAACTACGCTCGGCTATGTTCAAACTGGGCTAGCGGCCGATGGTCCCGGTTTCTGCCCCGACGGACTCTAACATGTTGGATCAACGGGAGAATTGAGATTGACGCTGAAAGAAACACCGCGTGAACTTGCCGCTACCCTCTCCGGCCGGCGCCGGGAGTTGGTTCGCTATCTTCGTTCGCGCCTGCCGAGTGAAGACGATGCCGGGGACCTGGCCCAAGAGGCATACCTGAGGCTGCTGCGCTTGAAAGACGACCACCTGATTCTGAACCCGGAAGCGTATTTGTTTCGTATAGCGTCAAACCTGGTGCACGAGTATTGGCTGAGGGCAAAGTCCGATGCGGCTGAAACGGGATACGAACTGGACGAACTTACCGGCAACATGCAAACGCCGGAAATCCTGGCCGGCCAGCGACAAGTTCTGGATGAATTGGAGCGGGCAATTGCGCTGTTGCCGCAGGTGCAGCAATCGGTCATTTTGCTACACCGCAGGGATGGAAAAACCTATGAGGAAATCGCCGGGGACTTGCAGATTTCCAGAGATATGGTCAAAAAACATCTGGGCAAGGCGCTTGCCCGTTGCAGAGCATACCTGGCGCTGAGGAAATATGAATACTGAAATGGACATGTCACGACAGGCAATTATTGATGCAGCGACCGCCTGGTTTGTACGGTCGAGGGACACCGGCTTGACACCCAGTGAGCGCGAGGAATTTGCGCAATGGCTCAAGGAATCGCCGTTGCATGTCCAGGAGTACCTGGCAATCGCGAGAATTTGGGGCGATGTGACCGAAATTGAAGGCGCCGTGGCAACCGCGGAGCAACTGACTGCCCCGGAAATCGCCGATAATGTGATCTCCTTGTCAGAGAAAACGGGAAAGGGCGAATACGCAAAGCCCGCGCAGGCCGTTGTACCTGAAAAGCCAGGCCAGCGCCTGCGCCCGCATCGGCGCGGTAAAACCGCTGTGGCGGCTTCCCTGCTTGCGGCAATCAGCCTGGCCGCCGTGAGTTGGTGGCAGGGCGGCAACGCCATGAAAACCCATGAGACATCCCTTGGTGAACAGCGTTCACTGGTCCTGGAGGACGGGTCGGTGGTCGAGATGAACACGGCCTCGCAAATCGATGTGGAATTCGACTCGGCGAATCGAACTGTCACCCTGGTTGCCGGCGAGGTTTTTTTCGATGTGCGCAAGGATGCGGCCAGGCCGTTTGTCGTTCGGGTCGGCGAGTCAGAGATTCGGGTTCTCGGGACCAAATTTAATGTCTACATGCAGGAGAAGGAGACCTCGGTTACCGTGCTGGAGGGGAACGTGAGCGTGTCCACAGGCATGGATTTGGACGATGCGGCGGAGTTCACCGGGGCAATCGCGGTGTCCACTTTGCCGCAGCTCATCAACAACGAAAGTGTGCTCCTGAAAAGCGGCGAGCAGGCGGTGATACACAATGAAACGCGCAAGATAACCACAGTCACCTTGCCTGATTCGGAAAAATTCCTTGCCTGGACGGATCGGCGCTTGATCCTAGATGAAACCCGGTTGGATGAAATCCTGGCTGAGTTTACGCGCTACAACGATGTGCGTTTCACCATTGCCAATGAGGAAGTGGCGAAACTCAGATTTACCGGGGTTTTCGATGCCCAGGATATGGAATCCTTTATTTCGTACCTGGAATTTCACTCCGACGTTTCCGTCGTGAAACAGAACGGCGTAATCGTGGTCGGCTCATTGCCGTAATCGCTGAACAGACGGGTTGGGATATCCCGGTTTTGGAGGTCCCGATCTGTTAACCTGCTCTCTCTTACCTTGCGAGGGCCACATAATAATCAACTGGGGGGGAGCAACATGAACTTAATACGACTTTGGTGCGTTTCAGCACTGCTTACAACGGCTTTCGGGGCCGGTGCGCAAAACCAACTCGCTAACAGCGATGGCATAGAAGCGCAGCCCTTGGGGGATGCAATTCGTGAATTCGCGGAAGAAACGGGGCTACAAATTGTCTTCGAGTCAGAACTGACACGAAACAAACACAGTAATGGCGCGGTAACGGCAGCGTCAAATCAGGAAATACTCAGTCAGTTACTCACCGGCACGGGTGTCGGTTTTGTGTTTCTGAACGACCACACCGTCGCTCTTGAGGAGGCCGATGGCGCGGGCGGCGGCTCAGCGGAAGATTCAGGACCAGCCTCGAACCAAACCTCGCCGGCTCCGGATCAGACTTCGGCGGGTCAGACCGGCGGGAACCAGCAAAATCACAATAACGGCGCCCTGGAAGAAATATTGGTCACGGCGCAGCTACGGGAAGAGAATCTCCAGAATATTCCGGTAAGCGGGACAGCATTCTCCGGCGCCACCTTAAGCGAGAACAGGCTGCTGGAAATCGATGATATTGCACATTTTACGCCTGGCCTGACCGGCTCGTTTTTTAATTATTCGTCACCGATCATCGCGGTGCGCGGGGCCAACAACACCTTTTCACAAGCGGGCGCGAGCAAGCCGGTGGGCGTGTTTCTCGACGGCGTGTTCATCCCCCGCTACTCGGCCTCATCCTTTGAACTCTTTGATCTTGAGCAAATCACCGTACTGAGGGGTCCGCAGGGCGCCTTGTTCGGCCGCAACGTGACCGGCGGGGCCATCCAGATCAACACCGCGCAACCGAGCTTCGAAAACACGGAATACCAGTTCCGCGTGGGCGCGGGTAACTTCGACCTGGTGGAGGTTTCCGGTTACGCTTCGGGCCGCTTATCGGACACAGCGGCGGGAAAAATTTCCATTTCCTACCGGGATCGTGACGGTTTCTCCGAAGATCGATTCAGCGGACAAACACTTGAAGATCTCAACTCGATCAATATTCGTGCGGGGCTGGTTCTGTTACCCCGTGACGATGTCGAAATCCGCCTGGCGGCGGATTATGCGAGCGACGAATCAGGCGGCCGCGGTTATTCGTTTGTTTCGAGCAGTGACGGGACCAACTTGACCGGTAATGATGGCGATGAGCGAACCGCGGAACTGCGTGTACCGCAAGACTACGAGCGTGACATCAGCGGATTGTCCGCGCATGTCGACTGGAGAATCAACACTGGGGAGTTCCAGTCGATCACCGCCTATCGTCAATCCGAAGCCCAGGAAATCTACAGCCTGGGAGCTGCGGATGTAACGCTTCCCTCCGTGTCCACGCAGTTCCTGAAAGATGAAATCGATGAACCGACCTCGTTCAGCCAGGAACTCAGATTTGTCAGCGACCGCTTCGACATCTTCGACTTTGTCACCGGCATCTACTATTACTCCGAGGACACCGACAGGTTTGTCGGTGATACCCTGCTGGGAGTCAACGGCAGGGCCGTTTTCATCGACCGGGCATTTTCTGTCAACGTCGACACCGAGAGCCTTGCCGCCTACGCGAGCGTGACCTTTCACCTTGGTGAACATTTTGATCTCGGCATCGGTGGCCGCTACACCTCGGAAAGCAAAGACGTGTCGGTTGATTTTGTCGACAACAACCGACCGACCAACGATTTTCAGGTATCTCCATCGGATGATTTTGCTGAGTTCACCCCACGCATTACCCTGACCTGGTTCCCCAGCGAGTCGGTGACGCTTTTCGCCAGCCGCACCGAGGGCTTTACCGCGGGTGGCTTCAATACCGAAACCAACAACGCTACCGCAATTCAATTGGGTTTCGACCCGGAAACCATCACCGCCTATGAATTGGGAGCGAAAACCGTACTGGCGGATGGCCGGGTGGTTGCCAACCTGACCTTGTTCGACCAGGAATATGAAGACAAGCAGGAAGGGTTCTTCACCCCGGCCGGTCCGTTTTTCAGTATTTTCAATGCATCGAAAGCAAGCATGAAAGGCGCCGAAGTGGAATTGAGCTGGGCCATCAGTGATGCGCTTTCCACCTCCGCGACCTATTCGGCGCTCGATACGGAATACGATGACTTTGTGATCCCCCTGGGCGCGGATTTTACCGGTAATGAACTGCAAACCGCGCCGGAGGGAAAGTTCTCGCTGGTGATGGATTATTCCAAAGAGCTGGGCAATGGCAACTCCGTTTCCGCGGGATTGAGCTACAGTTGGCAGGATGACTACTTCACCGGGGCCAGCAACAGTCCGGATTTTCATATTGACAGCTATTCCCTGTACAACGCGCGGCTGGGTTACGCCTGGGCGAATCAGCGCTGGCGGCTGGATTTTTGGGGCAAGAATCTCGGCGATGAGGACTATGTCCGTATTCGGGGCACTTCCGGCGCGTTGGCGGAGTATTATGGCGCACCACGAACCTACGGCGTCAACCTGACCTATCAAAATCAGTGAATATCACGCGTCGCGGCTTTGTTCTCGGTTCCGCCACAGGCCTGATATCTACCGCGTATTCCCGCGCCGAGCGTTTGCCGCATACCCCGCCGGACGTTTCGGGCCTGTTTACTCTCGGGGTTGCCTCCGGCGACCCCCATGCCAGCGGTGTTGTCCTGTGGACCCGCATTGCACCGGAACCGCTGGCTGACTCCCAACTCAAGGATGCCGTTCCGGTGAATTGGGCGGTGTCCAGGAGTGCCTCCATGCGCGAGCCCTCCGCCAGCGGAACTACGCTGGCCCGGCCCGGCTCGTCGCATTGCGTTCATGTCGAGGCCGAGGGTCTTGCCCCGGATACCGAATATTTTTACCAGTTCGAGGCGCTGGGGGAGCAGAGCAGAGTCGGTCGTACGCGCACCTTGCCCAGTCCCGGAACGCCAGCGGATACCTACTCCATCGCGGTGGTTTCCTGTCAGGATTATTCTGCAGGCTACTTCGCGGCCTATCGGGATATCGTTTCCCGCAATCCCGACCTGATTCTTCACCTCGGCGACTATATTTATGAAACCGGCGGCGGCAATGTCCGCTCCTATCCGGTAGATGAAGCCATGACATTGGCGGATTACCGGGCGTTTCATGCGCAGACCCGCCTTGACCCGGACTTACAGAACGCCCACGCGCAATTCCCCTGGATGTTGATCTGGGACGATCACGAGGTGGTGAATGATTGGGGGCCTGAACATTTCCTGCCATCCAGCAGAAACAGGAAAATCTCGCACCAGCAATTTCTCCAGCGCAAGGAGGCTGCCCTGCAGGCCTACCTCGAGTATATGCCGATTCGGCGCAGCCGCCGGGACCGTGCCGGTACAACGCAAATTCACGATCGAACAGTGATCGGAAATTTGATCGAATTGAACCGTCTCGATACACGTTCCTTTCGTCACCCACCGGTTTGTGAACTGGATGCGAACAAGTATTTCGAGCCCTGCGATCAGGCTCGGGACCCATCCCGCAGCCTTTTGGGAGACTCCCAGGAAACCTGGCTGAGGCGAGGCTTCGGTCAATCGGGCGCGACCTGGAATTGTCTTGTCCAGTCATCGCTGATGGCGCCGCTGGACAAATCGGCGGGCCCGGCAATTCGCTACGAGGCGGATAGCTGGGACAACTACTCGGCGGGCCGGGACCGGATAACGGACATGATTACTGAAAAGGAGATTCAGAATGCGATTTCCATCGGCGGCAATATCCACGCGTTTTACGCGGGCGTGATGTTCGACCGCCAGCGCGGCGCTGCGGGAAATCCGGTACTGACCGAGCTGGTTACGACCTCGGTCACCGCATCCGGGGGCGGCGAGGAACGTTTTGCCGACATTCATGGCAGGCTCGACGAAAATCCGGGAATACAATATTTCGACAATCGTTACCGCGGCTATTCCCTGTTGATTATTACACCGGCATCGATAACCGCGCTGTTGCGCGTGGTGGACGATATCGAAAATTCCAATGCCGATGTTCGCACATTGGCAAAACTGAGCATCAGCAGTGGCCGCCGTGGGGTACGTTCTGAGTCAGAAAGTATGGGTTATGTGAAAAGAGCAGTGTAGAGAATATGAATACCAAGCATGAAATCGTAAACGACTGGTTGCCACGCTATACGGGCACGCCGCTCAAGGAGTTTGGCCGCTATATCCTGTTAACCAATTTCTTCAGTTATGTGCAGGCGTTCTCGGAACGTTTTACCTGCGAAGTTCGCGGTCTTGACTCTCCCATGCAAATGGCGACAAAAAATGATGTCACCATTATCAGTTTCGGTATGGGCAGTCCGCTGGCCGCGACCATCATGGATTTGTTAACCGCCGTAAAGCCGAAGGCCGTGTTGTTTCTGGGAAAGTGCGGCGGCCTGAAAAAAAGTATCAAGGTTGGCGAATTCATTCTACCGATCGCGGCAATCCGGGGTGAGGGCACCAGCAATGATTATTTGCCCATGGAAATTCCCGCCTTGCCGTCCTTTCGCTTGCAGATGGCGGTGTCGCACAGCATCAAGAAATACCAGCAGGACTATTGGACCGGCACGGTCTACACCACCAATCGCCGGGTCTGGGAACACGACCAGGAATTCAGGAGTTATCTGAAAAAAGTCCGCGCTACCGCCATCGATATGGAAACCGCCACCCTGTTTACGGTCGGCTTCATCAATCGAATTCCCCACGGTGCGCTGTTGTTGGTGTCAGACCTGCCGATGGTGCCGGAGGGGATCAAAACCGCAGAAAGTGATAAATCGGTAACCTCCAACTACGTGAAGTTGCATCTTGATATCGGCGTCGACGCCATTCTGGAACTGGCCGAATCCGGCGAATCCGTGAAACACCTTCGGTTTACCTAGCCCGCACTGCACCGACCCGAATGGCACTTACTTAAGGGATAAGCACTTAAGGGAGTAAAAGGGGTCAAAGCCCTTTAAGCACTCGGGTGACCTGCGGCCGTAGCACTACGAGCACTGCTTAAAGGGCTTTGACCCCTTTAG
>JAPOQD010000141.1 GCA_026710905.1 Halieaceae bacterium | reverse complement strand
CCGCGCACCCCGCCACAACGGCGCTGCAACGCCCTCGCGACGAACGTTGGTGAGATATCCGGGCTAGCCCACAACCATGGCGCCAGATGCGGGCTAATGACCGGTAAAAACCGCGGGCCGTTTTTCCTTGAATGCGCGCATACCTTCCCTGGCGTCGCTGGAGGCAAACACCGGGTTGGCCAACTCGTCGGAGGCCAGCATCGCCTCATCTTCGGGCATGCACTCCTGGTGTTCACGTAGCGAGCGGGTCACCGCCCGCACCGCAAGCGGGCCGTTGGCGCAAATACGCTCGGCAATTTTTTTTGCCTCGTTCAGGGTTTCGCCCTTGGGCGCAATCCGGTTGATCAAGCCAAAGTCCAGTGCCTGCCGGGCGCTGATATGCTCGCCGCAAAGCAGAATTTCCGCCGCCAGACAGTAGGGAATCTGACGCCGCAGCCGAACGCTGGAACCGCCCATGGGGTACAGACCCCGGGCTACTTCGGTCACCCCGAAAATGGCGTCCTCGGCGGCAACGCGGATATCCGTACCCTGCAATATCTCGGTGCCGCCGGCCAGGGCATACCCCTCCACGGCCAGTATCAGCGGTTTGCAGGGACGGTTATCACGCAACAACGCCTGCCAGTGCACATTCGGCACGTCCGCCATCACTTGCAGGAACTCTTCCGTGGTGCGATGTTGACCATCGGCGCCCGCCTTCAAATCCATACCCGCGCAAAAAGTATCACCTTTGGCGGTGAGAATGGCGCAATGGAGGTTGTCCTGCTCATCCAGCAAACGCCAGGCCCTGTACATGCCCAGCAGCATTTCCGGGCTGAGGGCATTCTTCGCCTCGGGACGATTGAGAGAGACAATGAGCACCTTGCCCTGCTGTTCAACAATGCAATTACTGGTGCTGATATTCAGTTCCGCCATATTTCCGTCTCCTGCGTTTTACTGAACCAGGAACTCGCCACTGAGAGCGAGTTCCCTGGCTTTGGGATAGGCGGGCTTGCCACTGGGCGCACGGGGCACCTGCGCCACCACGTGCAACTCCCGCGGCACTTTATACCCGGCTATGTGCTTGCGCGCCGTTTCCTGCAACGATGCAAGACTGAGGTCCACTCCAGAACGGGTTGCGACCACCGCGGTGACTTTGCTGCCGAAACGTCCATCCGGGGTATCCACCACCAGACAATCAAATACCGCCGGGTGGGTCTTCAGCGCCTCTTCCACTTCCTCGGGAAAGATCTTTTCTCCACCCGAATTGATGCAATTGGAACCACGCCCGAATACGGTAATGGAGCCATCGGGCTCGAGGCGCGCTTCATCACCGGTCAGCAGCCACAACTTGCCCTCCACTTCCACGAAAGTCCGGGCGGTTTTTTCCGGGTCTGCATAGTAGCCGATCGGTATATGTCCGGAACGGGAAAAGATTCCCATTTCACCAGGCTGAACGTGTCGGTGCGGCTCCCCCTCCCGGTCGCTGATTACATCCATGAAATCGGATTTGACGACATTGCCAAGACCCTTTTCCCCGAATTTTCTCTCGCCGGAGTCAAACCCCATATTGCCCGACTCCGAGGAGCCAAAGGAGTTGCTGATAAACACATTGGGAAAGAAGTCCCGAAATTCCTGTTGTTTGGAGACCGAGAATACCGCGCCCCCGGAACCGACATTGAAGACGCTGCCCAAGTCCCAGCGCCGCGGGTATTGCTTGAGCGAATCCAGCAGGGGAATTGCCATGGCATCACCGACAAAGGACAGTGAATTCACCTTCTCCCGTTCGACAATATCCCACACTTGGGCGCCGTCGAAGGAACGATGGGGGTTGAGCACTACCACGTTGCCTCCCAGCAACAGAATGCAGGCATACCACCAACAGGCGCCGTGCATCAGCGGCGCCAGGGCCATGCCGATAATGGGTGTGGCATTGACCCGGCTGGAAATCTGCTCGGGGGCATCACAGGGGCCATCCGAATGAAACAAGCCACCGCCTCCCATGGCGGCAAAAAACAGGCTTTTGTGAGGCCACATGACGCCTTTGGGCTTCCCGGTGGTGCCCCCGGTATAAAGCAGAAAGATATCTTCTCCGGAGCGCTCGCCAAAATCACGCTCTGCGCTCTGCCCTACAAGGGAGCTTTCGTATTCAACCGAGCCGATCGAGCCCAGTGATGCCTTGCTGCCATCTTCCACGGCTACGAAGGTGGCCAGGTCCGGCGCCTGCTCGAGAACCTCGGCAATATGCGGGGTAAACTCCCGGTGATGGACACAGGCCACCAGATTTGCATTGTTGAAGATGTAAGCGAGTTCGTCCTGTACGTAGCGGTAATTTATGTTGACCGGCACCGCCCGCAACTTGAAGCAAGCCAGCATGGCTTCAAGGTACTCGTTACAGTTGTACATATACAGACCGACATGACTGCCGGCTTCGACCCCCCGCGCAGCCAGGTGGTGGGCCAACTGGTTGGCCCGTTGCTCCAACTGGCCGTAACTGGCCCGCTGCGCACCACAAACCAGGGCATCACGGTTGGGAACCTGGTCGGCGACCAATTCGAACAAGTCCGCCAGATTAAAAGTTTTCAACCCCATACCGCACACCCCCGCCGCTGCAATATGCGAGCCAGCGCCACAAACTCTCCCTCGACCCACAGGCCGTTTGCCATGATTCAGGCCTTGCCGGAACTCACAATCCACATGGCGAAGAACTGCGCGCCGCCCCCATAGGCATGGCCCATGGCAGTGGCGGCGCCGTCAACCTGATGCTGACCAGCATCGCCGCGGACCTGACGCGCCGCTTCGGCAAAACGGATCATGCCGGAGGCGCCAATCGGATTGGAAGACAATACACCACCAGAACAATTCCAGGGAATGTCCCCTGCCTCATCCAGTGAGGTCGCGCCAGCCATGGTCAATTTCCAACCCTGCCCCTGCTCTGCAAAACCGAGATTTTCCAGCCACATGGGTTCATACCAGGAGAATGGCACATAGATCTCGGCGCAATCCAGTTCCCGGCGCGGATGGGTAATGCCCGCCTGCCGGTAGACATCCGCCGCGCAAGCACGGCCAGCCTGGGGGTTTACCTCGTCACGCCCGGCATACATGGTGGGTTCGGAACGCATGGCGACCCCCTTGATCCAGGCCGGACGCTGCGGAGACTCGTGCACCAATGACTCGTCGGCGATGACCATCGCGCAGGCGCCATCGGAGGATGGACAACTCTCCAGGAAGCGAATCGGATCCCAAAGCATGGGTGATGCTTCCACTTCCTGCGTGGTGATGTTCGGCAGTTGCAGGTGAGCCAGCGGATTGCGGGCGCCGTGCAGGCGATCTTTGACTGCTACCTTGATACCAACATCGTAGGGGGCTTTCGAGCGCCGGATATACTCTCGCATGATTGGCGCAAAATAGCCTCCGGCGCCGGCGTTCAAATGCGGTGAAAATGGATGCTTGCTGGACAAGGCCCACATGGCGTTGGACTCGGACTGCTTTTCGAAGGTTACCGTTAGCACCCGCCGGAAAGTACCGCTCTGAACATGCGAAGCCGCCACCAGGGCGGTAGAGCCGCCCACCGACCCCGCGGTATGCACCCGCAGCATGGGTTTGCCGTTGCCGCCCAGCGCATCCGCCAGGTAGATCTCGGGCATGACCACACCTTCAAACATGTCCGGCGCCTTGCCGATGATTACTGCATCGATCGCGTTCCAACCCAAATCCGCATCCTGTAATGCCCTGAGGGCCGCCTCATGCACCAGGCCGGCAATGGATACATCACCGCGACGGGTCTCGTACCTGGTTTGTCCGATGCCGACAACGGCTGCCAGATTCGCCATTACGCCGCCTCCAATACAGTAACCAGGTTGTGTTGCAGGCAGGGACCGCTGGTGGCATGGGCCACCCCTCGCTGCACCTCTCCGGCAATGATACGTTTCGCCACTTCACCGATACGGGAGAGACCTGAGGCCATCATCAAATTGCCCGCCAGCACCCCGCCTGACGGATTGATGTCGGTGCCATCACCCAGGCCCAGAGCCCTGCTCAGAATGATTTCCTGATGGCTGAAGGGGGCGTGGAGTTCCGCAACCTGTACCCGGCCATTGGCGGCGCCGGCGTGGCTGGCGGCGTGTTCGGTGGAAACAGAACGAGTCAAATCACGCACTCCCGGATTGTGGCTTTCAATGCGGTGATCGATACCCCGAATCACCGCACAGGGCTTGCCCCACTGCCGCGCCCGCTCCAGTGTGCAAATCACCATGGCCGAGGCGCCGTCGGAAATTGGACAGCAATCGTGTTTGCGCAAGGGGGAAACCCACGGGTCTGCCTGCAGTAGTTGCTGCGCGGTAACCTCGCCCTTGAGTTGCGCGTGCGGATTGTTAGCCAGGGCGTTGCGCCTGGAACGAGCCACCACTTCGGCCATGTCCAACTCGCTGATGATGCCCTGGTCCAGCATCATGCGGGCTTGCAATGCGGCCAGGCTGACTGTATCCACCCATAGGGGCGCCAGGTAATAGGGGTCCAATTGCTGGGACAGCACCGCCGGCAGCTCACCGGGTGAGGATTTTCCGAACCCGTAAATCAGGGCCGAATCGGCATGGCCCATGCGAATTTTCAATATGGCTTCGTACAGTGCCCACGCTGCGTCCATCTCCACATGGGACTCATTGATCGGGGGGACTGCACCCAGGGCATCCACTCCCAGCACAAATGAAAAAGCGACGCCCTGCTGGTAGTCGCTACTGCCCGAACAGGTGAAATCCACTTCCTGAACACTGCCCAGCCCGGCCCCGGACAAGGCGCCGTTTATCACAGGCATGATCAATTCCACCTCGTTGAGGGCGCCTGCGTTGCGCACACAATCCAACTGGGCAAAGGAAACGATGGCGGCCTCTCGCATGCTCAGCCCTCCCAGCCGCTTACCGGAAGTTTGCCGATCCGGTCCACTGGCACATCCGGTTCATCAATGGGTCTGAAATAGCGAATATTGTCCATGGCGTAGTCCCACTCCTCCATTGGTTTCCATACCGCCTGCACCCGTTGCCCCTTGCGCACCTCTTCATTGACACACTCGCTGAGCAGGTGAATGAAGGAAATGTTGGCGCCGTCTGCGACCAGGTTGGCGATGATATAGGGGGGCTGGATAGGATTGCCGGGAATCGGTATATGGACAATGGTGAAAGACTCCACGGTACACTTGTCGGACAGCGCTACCTCCTCGTCGGTTGCCACCCCACAGGCCGGGCAAGAGCCGCGCGGAGGAATATAGACTTTGCGGCAACGCGGGCAGCGCTGGCCGGTCAGTTGCCCCTGCCTGACTTCACTCAGATAGCGGCTGGTGGCCTCGCCGGCCGTGTATTGGTAGGTGAGGGACACGGGAACCTCGATGCCCTTGATCATTTCCTGGTCCGTCTCCGCTTCTTTCTCCAGGCCTTCCGCAGCGGCGGCCGGATTCTCCGGCACAAAGCAGGCGATATCGGTAATTGAGCCCTGCGGTTTGTCAACCCACTGCGCACTTACCCGCATACCGGTGCGCATCCCGGCCTCTGTCGCAGTACAAACGCTGTGCAACATGGGCACATCGGCGCCATCCAGCCTGATCAACGCCCAGGCAAAAGGCTTGCTGTGCGGATGTGAAGCACGCGGTTCGCTGACCCAGCACCAACTGACTACCTCACCGCTCTGACCGACTTCAACGAATTCGCTGAGAGCCTCGGTGGTTTGCGGATCGAACTCCATCGGCGGCGCATAAACCCGGCCATCGCTGCCCTTGATGCCCACCAGCTTTTTGCGGCGCAGTTCGGTCAGAAAGCGGCCAACAATGGGGCCAGTGGAGCGGGTGTAGGTGTACCCCAACTCGAACTCCTGGCTCAGGACTTCGGGCTGCGTCATACCATACCTCCTCAATACCTGTGGAATTTTAAAAACGGCGGATAGTATCGGTTAGCGGCGGGGTCAACTCAATGGCGGAATCGACCAAATGCCGGTGACTTTTTTGATCAGGGAAGCACAAGATGATTGCGCATGTTCCCGGCGATTGCGCCAGCCACCCGCTTGGCCCGTTCCGCCTTCTCACCCTGGAAGTGCTCATCCACGGTAGTGACAAACAACTTCAGCCAGCGTTGAAAATCTTCTTCCCGCAAAGGGCGCTTGCCGTGCAATTGTCGGTGTATTTTCATGGTGTGACGTTGATAGGCGGTCTCGCCCAGCAACAATTTGCACCAGTAGTCCTTGATGTGCAGCAGGTGCTGGTCCAGTTCTATGGCCGCCACGTCGATAAATATCGGCGCCAGTACGGGATCAGCCAGCAGCTTGCGGTAAAAGGCATCCACAAACACCTCGACCCGCGGGCGGCTGTCCAGGTCGGTACGTTCAAGGCCGTGGTTCGGGTTCATGGCTAATTGCGGCGATTCTTTTTCGCGTGTTGCAGCATACGCCGTTTGCTTTGCAACTGACGGCGGTTGAGTTTGTTGGGCCGGTCCGAGTAGGGGTTTTCCCCACTGCGAAATTCTATACGCACCGGGGTGCCGGTCAGGGCCAGATCTCGGCGAAAAACCTTTTCCAGGTATCGTTGGTAGGCTGGCGGAACTTTTCCGGTCTGATTACCGTGGATTACCACCAGCGGCGGGTGCTGACCACCCGCGTGAGCGTAACGCAACTTGATACGGCGCCCGTTTACCAGGGGCGGGGGGGGGGGAGATACCGCCGCGCCCAAGATTTGATTCAGGTTATTGGGGCTTAACCTGCGGGGGG
>JAPOQD010000139.1 GCA_026710905.1 Halieaceae bacterium | reverse complement strand
GTGTTCACAGTTTGCGGTATGCTTCTTCATGCTTTCCAGTCTCCTATCCTTGTATTGCGGTTTTGAGCCGCGTATCTATTCAGGTTTGATTGGAAAGGCGGTGGTCCCAATCTACGAGTCGCATTTTCATGCGAGGGGCCGAGCGGGTTTGCCACCGCCTGCCGGCGGCCCACCGGTGGGCTGTCGGCAGCACTATTAAAACAAACAAGGGGCCGCGCATGCGCGGCCCGCGGGCTTGCCGTGGCGAGCCCCTACGGAAATTATGAGCGCCTGTAGGGGCCGCACATGTGCGGCCCGCGGGCCGTGTGCCCGAAGGGTGCTCGCCGTGGCGAGCCCCTACGGAAATTATGAGCGCCGTAGGGGCCGCACATGTGCGGGTTTAACCCGAAGCGTTCACCTGTTTACCGGGTACCTCCGCGACCTGGGCCATGCCGGGATCAACCCCGATGGATAATTTTGCGGATCTCCATGATTGCCGCTACGCCTGCTTCGTTATCACCATGCACGCAGATTGTATCTGGCGCCAGTTTGAGCGTGTTGCCGCTGACCGAGGTAACCGTGCCCTGCCGGCAGATTTGTTCTACCTGGGCGAGCATTTTTTCGCGTGAATGTATGGCTCCCGGTTTGGATCTCGCGAGTAACTTGCCGTCGTCATCGTAGCAACGGTCGGCAAAGGCCTCGAACCACAGTTCGATACCGAATGTGCCGGCTTCCCGGAGATGATTTTCCCTTTCCGCGGTGGCCTGCAGGGTCAGGCGCAATGGCCGGTGGTACTCCGCGATCGCCTGCATGATAGCTGCGCGCACGGATCGCCTTGCCATCATGTCGTTGTACAGGGCGCCATGTGGTTTGACATAGGCGAGGTCGAGTCCCTGGTTTTTGGCCATGCCGTCGATGGCGGCGACCTGGTAAGCCACCATGGCGGTAATTTCATCGGCTGAGCAATTCATGGAGCGCCGCCCGAAACCGGCCAGATCAGGGTAGGCAGGGTGTGCGCCGACCATGACATTGTTTGCCTTCGCCAGCGCCAGCGTCTTTTTCATCACCAGCGGGTCGCCACCGTGAAATCCGCAGGCGATATTGGCCTGGTCGATATGCGGCATGACTTCTTCGTCGCACCCCATTTTCCAGGAACCATAACTTTCGCCTAGGTCACAATTCAGTAACAGCATTACTATTCCTCTACAGGTCAAATGTTGTTGCCGCCAGGCCAACAGCCGGTCGCGTACTGTCGGGCCTATCGACGGGATCGCAGCCATTCCTCGCCCTGCAGCGGTACATAGCCTGAAATCGCCGGCTTGGTCAAGAGGCAGTGGCGCCGGTTTTTTTCCGGGCAATGTCACCCCGAAGACAGCCGCAAGTGGCGCAACAGGGCCGGTGGTACCGGACCCTGGATTGATGCGGTAACATCTGTTCAGTGAAAAAGAGACAGCGCCAGCGCTTCCTTAAACAGAGTCGTTTCGCAGGCGCCAAAATGACGGCCCTGTCGGCTGACATGTCCTTTCGCCGCTACTATCGGTTGAGCGGCGCTACACGGCCCGCACTGCTCATGGATGCCCCTCCTCCGCGGGAAGACCTGCGTCCCTTCATCAAGGTGGCGGGCCACCTGCACGCACTGGGTCTCAGTGCTCCCGCGCTCTACGACCGGGATATCGAGCAGGGTTTCCTGATTCTTGAGGACTTTGGCGAGGACACCTACACGCGCCTGCTGGCCGCGGGCGGGGATGAGTGGGCTCTGTATGAACTGGCGATAGACACCCTGTGTGAACTGCATCGCCAGCCGCGCGCCGTGGACATCGACCTGCCTTCCTACGATGTGGACACCCTGCTTCGCGAAGCGCTGCTGCTGCCCGAGTGGTATTTGCCCTGGCTGCGCAAGTGCGCCGTGGATGAAGACCTTTGCCACTCCTTTCGGGAAGCCTGGCGAGAGCTGCTTTCCCGCTTGCCGAAAATACCGCGGCAACTGGTGCTGCGTGACTTCCATGTGGATAACCTGATGCATTTGCCGGGCCGCACGGGAGTTGCCGCCTGCGGCCTGCTGGATTTTCAGGATGCCCTGCTCGGCCCGGCTGCCTACGATGTGATGTCGCTGCTGGAAGATGCGCGCCGGGATATTCCGGCTGCGCTGGCGCAGCAAATGTTACAGCGCTACCGCCGGGCCATGGCAATGAATGATCATGACTTCGATGATTTCATGATCTGGTACCGGGTTCTGGCCGCGCAGCGGCACTGCAAGGTGCTGGGTATTTTCGTGCGTTTTCAACAGCGCCAGGGCAATGCCATGCACCTCAAGCATCTGCCCAGGGTGCGGCGTTTACTGTATTCGCATTTGCACCGGGAAGAGCTGGCGCCGCTGGCGAGTTGGCTGGAGCAGGCCGGCGGTTTGCAGGAGTAGTAGTGCTGCGCGGAACCACTCATGGCTGAACCCGTTGCGCGGACATGGTTTGCCCCTGCCGGTAGAGAGTGAAAGATGGCACGCTGCCATCCTCACTGATCTGGAATTCAATTTTTACCGGGCCACTGCTGTCCCCGGCCATGGTGAATACCCCCTCTGCTTCCTCGGTGAGAGTATTGCCGCCATACATGGGCGCCTTGAGGTGGAGTACGCCGAATTCCTCTGTAATGGTCACGGTGAGGAAACTCATCCTGTAGGACCCTGTGAAACGCTGATAAGTACGCGCAATGGCTACGGCTTCGAGTTCTTCCACTGTCCAGAGCCTGGTGCGTGAGCCGCCGGCCTTGCGTATCGAGGCCGCCATCTCCACGGATACCGGGGACGCGTTGTTGCCCCAGCTACGGCGCAGATACAACATCAGTCCTGCCAGGCTGTGATCATCAAGTTCCTCCAGGTGGCCGTGGCCCGGCATGATGCCGGTCTGCTCGCTATCGAAACCGTGCAGGATGATGCGCCCGAGTTGTTCAGGGGCAGCCTCCACCCAGGTGGATGCCACCAGGGCCGTGCCCAGACCGGCGATACCGGCGCCATCCTGCCCATGACAGGCGCCGCAAACCTTATAAATCGCAGCTCCCCGCTCCATCAGCGCCAATTGTTGCTTACTCAGTGGCTCGACCCCTAAGGCCAGCTCGTCACCGGGCCAGGTGAACACGCGCCGTCCGAGCAAGCGTGCATCCCAAAGTGCAGCGCTTACATCCTCACTGTCATGGGCGAATATCGGCGGCGCTTCGGGGAGGACAAGCGGTTTGAATCCGCTGCCGCGGGCCAGGCCGTGCAAGCCCTGCAGCATGGCAATCTGCGCCCATTCCCTGGCGCCGGTTTGTGCTTCCAGAATAGACAGCAGAGCAGTCGCAGCCATGGCCGGAGTCGCCGCCTGTTCGCGGTCAAGGCCGGAGCGGGCGCTGCGCCATGCGGAGGCTGCCAACTGACGCAATATCTCCACGGCGGTTGCCGTGTCTGTGGCGGTAATTCGGTGCGCCAGAACTCGTGACAGGAACTCCGGTTCGTGTCCCTTGACGGCATGCACTACGGCCTGCCTCACATATTGGCTTTCCGAATCGGTCGCCAGTAGCCCCGACAGGTGGTCTTGCACCTGTGGGTCTTGAGCATGGTCCCCCATGGCGAACGCCAGTTGCATGCGCACTGCCTCGCCGGAGGACCGGGCAGTTTCAGCGAAAGAGAGTAGATCATGCGTTTTGAGCAACTCCCGCCCTGCCCGCAGCGCCTGCACCTGCCGCCGGCTATCGTCGAGGGCGAGCGCGGCCAATACCGCCTCCCGTTGCAGCTCGCCCCGGCCATGCAGGGTCCAGAGCGCGTGAATGGCCGCCAGAGAGTGGGTTCCGCCAACCAGGGAGCGCAGTTGCGCACTGCCCTGACCGGGAATCCGCAACAACAGACGTTGGGCAGTGTCTCTATGCCAGCCATTTTCACTGCGTAGCAGCGACACGAGATGTTCCGCGCCGGCATCGGCGAGACCACCCGCCGGCTTGCTATCGGCCATGCCCCCGCTGGCGGCGTCATCAGCGCCCGCGGCATGACGCAGCCGCCAGATGCGGCCCAGACCAATCGGCACTTCAAGCTGCCTCTGCAACACCTGCTCACGCAACTCCTCGGTGAGAAATTGCTGGTCCTGGATCAGGCCCCGGTACATATCGATGATATAGAGGTTTCCGTCCGGTCCGTTCAGCAGGTCCACCGGTCGAAAGCGCTCGTCCGTTGAGGCAAGAAATTCCCGTTGCCCCCATTTCTCATCGGGGTACAGGTGATGTTTCGCACGCAGTTCCAGGCCGTTTTCGGCGATGCTGAAGCGGGCGACAACATTCGCCGCCGGCTCGGCGACAAAAACATTTTCGTGGTATTGCCGGGGGAATTGCCGGCCGCGATAGACCACCAGGCCGCTGGCGCTGGTGGCCTGGCGCAGGCGTCCGTCGGGGCGCAAAACACCCTCCAGATAGGCCCGGTTTACACCGGGGTTGACGCGTACGCTGAACACTTCTTCCGGGGCTGTCAGCACCACGCCGAGACCGGGCGCCGGGGTGGTGGATTCCTCGCTGAACAAGTCTTCCGCCGCAAAAAAGTCTGCGCTGATCAGGTTGGAATTGTGGTTGTAATACAAACGCCCCACATTGTCCCTGGCCAACCCCCACTGGCCGCGGTACAAACTCTCGCGACTTTGCATTTTCCCGTCCACCAGCCGCAGCTTGCGCGAGGACTTGCTGTTGTAATACCAGTTATCAAGGCCCTGCAGCAGCTTGTTTTCCAGGTGTTCGACATTGCCTCCGTCTGCCGCAACCCCGTAGTCGCCAAGGCGCCGCTTTTCGCTGCACACCGCATCCCGCCCGGACAATTCGCAAAGCCACAGGTTTGGCGGCTCCGCAATCAGAACACCCGCATTGGTTACCGCCACTGCCCGCGGGTTTACCAGTTGCTCCAGGAACACCTCGCTGGTATCCATCCGGCCGTCGGCGTCCGTGTCTTCAAGCCGCACCACCCGGCCCACCGGCTCGAAACGGCCAGCGCCCTGGACGTCGGGCATGAAGCCGCGCATTTCCACAACATAAAGCCGGCCGTATTCATCCCAAGCCATGGCCACAGGGTCGCCAATCAGCGGTTCCGCGGCCACCAGTTCCAGCAAAAATCCCGGTGCGATGAAGAAACTGTCCAGAGCCTGCTCGGGGCTCAGCACCGGCGCCGGGGCAGTGTCCAGTGTTTGATAAAACGGCAGTTCCCGACCTTCCGGGTCCGGCTCATTGCCATCTGTCGGCCCGCTGTCTTGTCTTGGCGCAGACAACCAGGCGAGAACAACCAGTCCCGCAACCAGCAGTAGCAGGAACAACCCGCGCTTCATCCGGGGGAGATTTCCTTGCAGTTCTGAATATCCATAGCCCAGGTGATCGCATTGGCCAGCAACTGCTGGTGTTCGGCGTTGTCGTAGGCTTCGGCGGCATGTCCCATGGCGGAGTAGATGGCGCGGCCCTCGCCGATACAGCGGCTCCAGACGATCGGGTGATAGCCCATCCTCAAATCGATTTCGCTGTCAAACAGTTTCTGTACCGGTGTATAGCTGTCCTCATCGATGGTGGCCAGAACCACAAAGTCTTGCCGGTTCGGGCTCTCCTCCCAGGAATACCATTCCTCCTCATGTTGCCAATGGGTCGGAAGGCCGGCCATTGCCGGATGCTGCGGGAGCTCATTGCGCACCTTGGCCACCTGGAACTGTGGACCCATGATATGTGCGGTAAACTTCGCGCCGATCAGGTTTTCAACATACCAGGGCCAGTCCTGGTGGGAACCGTCGCCGGCCGAGTGGGTTCCGACCCAGCCGCCGCCCGCCTGTAGCCAGTGCTGAAATTCCTGTTGCTGGTCCTTGCTGAGCGTGTCGCCGGAGGCGTTGTGAAACATGACCACATCGAAGCGGGACAAATCCTCGGCATTGAATACCGCACTGTTTTCGGTGTGAAACACGGACCAACCCCGCTCCGGAGCAAGAGACTTGAACAAGCTGGCGCCCGCGGCAATGCCCTTTACATGACGGAAGCTGTTGGTTTTGGTAAACAGCAGGATGGCCGGTTGCTCGATGTTCAGGGGAATCTCCGGGGCGACGGTTTCGTGCTTATGGGAAGGGAATATGACGTTCCAGATTCCCAGATGCTGAAGGTAGGCCAGACTGGCGATGACCAGTATCAGGACCAGGCCCAGGAAATATTGCAGGATCTTTCTGTATAAGGGTTTCAAGGTATTTTCTCCCATTGTGATGAAACGCCGCCAACAGCGCCCGATATTGCGTTGCGCCAAGCCGCGCCCGCGTAAACGCGAAAACTGAATATAGTCGGATTCGAGTACTACTGGCGAGTCATTTTACCAGTGCAGGCTCATAGCCGCTTATCGGTGCACAATCCCATCGGCTTTGAAGCTCTCCAGGTTTTGCTTCGAGGTGGCTGCATTCCCTGGGACAACGGCTAAAACAAACAGGATGAACAGGATACTGGCCATGATGTCTTTCATGGGGATAGGGCGCTCTTCGGTAAACCTTTGCTGATGGGTTGATGTGACGCTTGGCATCGAATACAGGGTTGGCTATGGTTATAGCACTATCATCAGTATCTCGCACCTTGAGGTTCTCATACAGAGAGAAACAATGGGCATCTGGACTCAGGCAAGTGGAATAGCGGCAACTACGCCCGCCGATAGAAATCGGTATGTGGATTTTCTGCGGGCTGTCTCCATTCTGTTTGTGATCAGTGGCCACTGGCTGATCACCGGTGCTTTCTTCGATGTAAAAACGAACACGTTTACCCCGGTATTGGCGTTGGAGGTCTTGCCCTGGACGGTCTGGCTGACCTGGTTGTTCCAGGTGATGCCGGTATTTTTCGTGGTCGGCGGGTACGCCAACGCGGTCTCACTGGAAGGGGCCCGGGATAAAGGCGCCGGTTATGCGGAATGGCTGACCGGCCGCCTGCATCGGCTGCTCACCCCACTGTTGTTATTGGTCCTGGTTTGGGCCGGTATCAGCTTTGCCATGTATATGCTGGGCGCAAGCCCTGAATTGATCAGTTACATTTCCCGAACGGCGCTGGTGCCCACCTGGTTTCTTGCCATTTACACCATGATCGTACTGTTGGCGCCCGTTACCTATGCCCTGTGGCGGCGCTGGGGCTTCGCTTCACTGCTTGCTTATGTGCTGCTGACCGTTCTCGCCGATATTGCCTTCTTCCAATTCCAGTGGAAAGCGCCTGGCTGGAGTAACTATCTCTGGGTGTGGCTGGCGATGCACCATTTGGGTTTTGCCTGGCGTGATGGGCGGCTGGGCAATCCACTGTTCCTGGTGGTGTTTTCCCTTGGCTCGCTGCTGCTGCTGATGGCGTTGATTTTTCAGGGGCCCTATCCCATCGCCATGGCCGGGTCGCCGGGAGACGGGGTCAGTAACACCTTGCCCCCCAAGGTGACCCTGATTGCCCTGGGCCTGTTCCAGTTTGGGATTCTGCTGGCCATCGAAAAGCCGATGCAACGGTGGTTGTCCGGCCTCAGGGCGTGGACCTGCACGGTTGTCATCAACAGCATGATCATGACCATCTACCTTTGGCACATGACCCTGTTGCTACTACTGCTGGGAGTATCCCGCTTGAGCGGCGGCATCGGTCTGACCATGCAGCCGGGTACGGCGGAATGGTGGTGGACCCGCCCGGTCTGGATGGCTGTCCTGAGCATCCTGCTGATACCTGTCGCCCTGGCGCTTTCTCCCCTGGAACGCACGGCGCGGGCCAAGGACGCACCGGCGCTATCAGCGTGGCGTTTGGTCGTGGGCGCCATGATGGCCGGTCTCGGTATAACACTCACTGCCTTGCTCGGTCTGACCGGGGACCCATTCTCTGTTGCCAATACCGGAATTGTCGCCCTGGTGCTGGGTGGCGCATGGGTCTGCGGACTTTCGGTCAGGCTGTCCTGAGACGTAAGCCGGTATTTATATCGCGCCCAAGCCGAAGCGGCGTTTCTGCAGATGCGGAATCCTGGCGAACTCACCTTCAGCGCGATACCACACCGGTGAAGACCAGGCCCGCTCCTGAATGCTGCGTGAAAACAATTTGTGTTCGCAGGCTTGGGGTCGTTCATCAGGCTCGAACTGGTTGCACTGAAACTGGCTCCAGCGGCAACTGGGGTTTTCCACCGCTCGCAAATAGTACACAGCGCTTTGCCCGGCATCGAACTCCGGGTCCTGCCAAACGGCGCACAACTGCTGGTGACCGCTGCCCGTGGTTCCACAACTCGCCAGGTCGACACTGGCGCCGTTATCGGGGCTGCCGGCGATATCAATAATGCGCTGCTGATGATCGCCATTGCGGTCCACCCAGCCCTTGATCATCTGCAATTTTTGTAACGGGTTTCCCGGCGCCGTTTCTGTGCCGGGGTCGGCCATCGCCAGCGCCAGGAAGCTTGGCGCCGTGGCATCTCCAGGAGGAGGTAAATTGCCGCCCATGGGGACGCCGGAAGCATCGGCCTGGCTGGCGCGGTCCGGCGCCGCACACAACGACGGCGCGAAATCCCAGCCGGCGTACATACGCACGCGCATGCGTGGACCACTGGTGCCGAATACTTCCTTGCGGCGCATGGCGTTGAAAATGGAATCGCGGGTGTTCTGCTCCGCCCAGACTCCGATCAAGCCGCCCGGCGATGCATTGATGCCATTAATATCTGCGGGGTTGCTGCCGAGATTCTCTTCCCTGGTGTCGTCGGTACGGCCGAGATGACCCATGAAAGACTCTTCCTCCACCGCCCCGGCCGTGCCGTTGTGAGTGTCGGTGGATGCCGAAAGGCCGAACTGGAAGGGGTTGACGCCGATTTCCTGTTCCTGCCGCAGGCCCTCAATCAGCGCGTAACGGATATAGTTCATTCGTGTCATGCAGTCCGGGCCCTGATGTGAGATCTGGTCTGCGCCGGGACCCTCCTCACACTGGCTGATTTCCTCGGGTAACTCGCCATTCTCATCGGCATCCAGGGTATTGGTAAATTTTTCAAAGTCGCACAACTCGTCGGTCCCGCCCAGCACTCCGGCCAAACCGTTACGGCACTCGGAATCACCCTTGTGCTGCATGACTTCGACAATAGGTTCCAGTCGAATTCTTTGACTGGCGCGGGCAGCCTTGGCCGCGGTACTTTCCAGGTCGGAGTAGTCGGTGGAAAACATCCGCCCGTTGCTGATGTTGGAATTGTGGGGTATGGCCAGGACATCACAGCCGGTGCCGGCGTTCAGACACTCGGCCTCAAGGGCATCCCAAAGTTTGAAGTCGCGAGGGGCCTCTATATTGCCGGTGGGAAGTTCCTGAACCGCAGTGTTGCGAAATATCACGTTGCGATGGTAGTTGGAGCCCAACAGAAAGGAAGTGTACTCGTAGGCGATGAACGCGGTGCGTTCACAGGGGCTGTTCCAGGTATTGGCGGCTTGCTGGATTTCCCCCCATATGGTTCGGCTGGCCCTGTCACAGTTTTCCAGATCTTCGCCACAAACATCCTTATAACGATACGGGGTGGGCGATACAATCATCTGCATCAGCGCGGGCAGGAAGCGTTGATCCGATTTCAGGCTTTCGCAAAATTCACTGTCGTGGCCGGGTTCACCCGGGGTGGTGCAGATCATGGTTTCGCCGAGGCGCTCCGCGTGATCGGTCACCGCCATGAAATCCAGCGCCCGCGGGTTGCTTTGGCGCCGCGTGGAATTACCCTCTGCATCCAGTGGCGGCAGCATCACCGAGCCGCCGAATCCGTAGCGGTAGGCATCGTCCGGACGCACCGCGACAGCATAACGCATGGCATCCATGGACAGGGCCGTATGTACGTGGACATCGCCGAAAAATGCCTGTCGCCCGGGGTTGAAATCGGCGCAGCTAATCGGGTCCGGCTGCAGCGGCAGCGATGTGGCGCCAGCGGACTTTGAGGCGCCTTGATCTCCGTCACAGGCAGCCAGGCAAAGCCCCAGCGCCATTACACAAGCACGAACCATGGCGGGAAAACATTTTGTAGTACTCATGTGTGTCTCCGGGGCGTTCAAAGTTGTTCAGGGTTGCAATCGGTAGATTCTCTCGGCTGTAGTGCGGAACATCATTTCTTTCTCGCCTTCGCTGAAGCGGCTGGCTATCTTCTTGAGGGCGTTCCAAAGAACGCCATAAGAGACAGAAAGTTTGTCGACCGGGAAGTTGCTTTCGAACATACAGCGTTGCGGGCCGAAACAGTCGATCGTGTGCAGGTAGTAATCCTGATGCGCCGCGACGATTTCGTCGGACGATGCCGGCAGATCCCGTTTGTCCCAGCCCCAGCCATTGATCGTCATCGCCAGGCCACCAAGTTTCGCAACAACGTTATGACAACTCGCGAGCTCGGCAACGTCGCGCTTCCATTGCGGAAAGATCTCGGCTTGTTTGCCCGCGTACGGCCCTACGCCCAGTGGGCCACCGAAATGATCAATAATAATCGTGGTCTCGGGGAACGCACGCGCCAGATCGGTCAACTCGTGAATCTGTGGATGCATCAGCCAGGCATCAAAAGTCATGCCTGCCGGCGCCAGCAGCGCAAATCCCTCACGGAAATCGTCTTGCATCATCAAATGCTCGGTCCGCCCGCTGTAGTGATTGGCCGGCGGATCCGGATGGTAGGCAAGCGAATGGCGGATACCACGCAGTAGACCGTTGCCAGCTTCAAGGTGCGCCGCAATCACCTCTTCGACGGCGGCCCCCAGTTGCAAATCGGCGTGGCCTACAATGCCGAGGATCGGAGGTTTGCCCTCCGCGCAATCGCGCAGCGACGCCTCTGCAGCGGCGTAAACATATTCGGTCTCACCCACTGGCCGCATCGACACAGGACCACTGGTCCGGTAGTCCGCGCCACATTCGACAAAGACTGTACCTACGATGTTGTGCCCTGACATGGTGTCCGCCCATAGATTTGCGAGTTCATAATCATCAAGGGATTTGTTACGCCACAGGTGATGGTGTGGATCGATGATCGCGCGCTCCGGCTCGACCCCTTCCTCTTCTACCTGTGCAAGCCATTCAGTCAGTCTGGTCACACTCAGTACCTCGTTGATGCAGTATTTTATTGGCCGATGGCCCGGCCGCGCCGGAGACGCGCCGGGAGTTAGTCGGCGGCAACGCCCGGCACGGCGACGTCCACGAACTGAATGCAGCCGCTCTTGCCGGGTATGGTTTTCTCAGGGTCGGCATCCATCGCGTTGCACAGGAACAGGCGTCTGCCGTCGTCGCCACCCAGGGTGCAGGCATAGGGATGCAACTCACCGGTGCTGATTGTATCCAGTATTTCCCCACCCTCGGCCACGCGAATACAAGCGTGATTGATACAGGCGGCCACCCAGATGGCTCCCTCCGCATCGAGGCAAATGCCATCGGGGACATACTCGCCCAGCGCCGCCCACAGCCGCCGATTGCTCAAACCGCCATCCTCGGCAATATCAAAGGCAGTGAGTTGGGCCGCGAAAGTCTCAGCGACAATCAGGGTTCTGTTGCCGGTAATCACCATACCGTTCGGAAACATCAGTTGATCAGCGCTGGCTGTGACCGCCCCGGATGGGTCCACCTTGGCCAGGCTGGTAGCGCGGGGCTCTTCCCCCGCGAACAGGTCGAAGCCGAAATTGCCCACATAGGCGGTACCGTCGGCGTCCATTACCAGGTCGTTGCTCTGGCCCTGGTGTACGGATTCCAGGTCGGCGTAGTGGTGTAATTCCCCGCCGTTGTAGCGGTACAGCCGATTGCCCTTCATGGAAACCACCAGCAAATCCCCATTGGGCAGCCAGCCCATCCCCGCCGGGTCTGCCGGTACGCTGATGGTCTTGGCTATCCGCAACTGCCGGTCCAGATGGTAGACCAGACCCGCATGCATATCGGAGAACCACAGTTCGCCCTGGCGCCATCGCGGGCATTCGGGAAACAGCAAGCCATCGAGCACAGTTTCCATCAGGACTGCACCAGCACATTGGGGCGGGGCAGGCCCTGTTCTTCACAAATGGCGTAGTAGTAGTCCAGGGTCAGGCTTCCGTCGACGACACTGTCCACTTCACCCTCCTCGTTCAGGTTGATGTTGGAGCCATACATCTGGAACCAGACCCTGGTATTGTCCTCAATGCACTGCAGGGTATGCTCCGAGCCGGCCGGTTCGTAGAGAAAAGACCCGGCCCGGTTGACATAGTCGTATTCCTTGTATTTCCAGGCTCCGGAACGGGTGTACCCGAACACCGGCCCGGTGTGCCGGTGCTTTTGCACCTGGTAGCCCGCCTGGAATACATTTTCAACGATCCACAGACCTTCACCCACACGCAAGTGCAGGACCTTCAACAGGCTGCCGTCGCCGATATCGACGAAGGGCAGGTCATCCGCGCCGAGGTGAACGGCTTGTGGGATTTGCATTTCACTCATACTGGTTACCTCTCGCAAAAAAAAGGGCTCTGACCCCTTTTTTCCCTTTTTTCCCTGCCGGCGCGCCAAGTCCCAACCTCGGACAGAGCAGGGGGGCGAGTAGTTACAGTCGGCGCTCGCCCTGGACTTGGCCGTACCAGTTCATTGTGATTGCAACCAGTATAGGAGGCGTTCACCACTTGAGCGATGTTTTTTTGAGCCAGAAAAAACTGACCTTTGCACTCAGCCCCTGCGTCTGCTGTTCGAGTCATGGAACATGCCTGACTGCTTGGGCATAATGGCGCGCATGTATCACCGCTATTTTGGCATGCAGGAGGCGCCGTTCTCAATTGCGGTAAATCCCCGCTACCTGTACATGAGCGACCGCCATCGCGATGCCTTGGCGCACCTGCTCTATGGTGTGGGGAGCGGCGGAGGCTTCGTCTTGCTGACCGGTGAGGTGGGCACCGGCAAAACCACCCTCATTCGCTGTCTGCTGGAACAGTTGCCCGAACAAACGGATCTGGCCATAGTGCTCAACCCCGCGCTGAATTCACAGGAACTGTTGGCGACAGTCTGCGACGAGCTGGGCATCCAGTACGGTAATGGGGATTACACCCTCAAGACCCTGACCGACAGGCTGCACGCCTTCCTGCTGGAAAACCATCAGCGCGGGCGGCAAACCGTGTTGTTGATTGATGAGGCCCAGCACTTGCGTTTCGAGGTGCTGGAACAGATACGCCTGCTCACCAACCTGGAAACCAACACGCGCAAGCTGTTACAGATCATTTTGGTGGGCCAGCCGGAACTGGCGGAAATACTTGCGCGCCCGGAGTTGCGCCAATTGAATCAGCGTGTCAGCGCCCGCTTTGAACTGCACGCCCTTAACCAGCGGGAGACCCGGGCCTATATCGGGCACCGCTTGCAGGTGGCGGGGCTGCCGGCCGGCCAGGAACTGTTCCCTGGCCGTGTGGTGAAAGCCGTTTATCGGCGCAGCGGCGGTATTCCCCGCCTGATCAATCTTTTGTGTGACCGCATGTTGCTGGGCTGTTACGGCCGCAACCAGTTGCGTGTGGATATGGCGATGTACCGAGCGGCGACGGCGGAAGTGTTGGGCGCGGGTGAAAGCCGGCCGTGGGCCGGGATCCGCCCCTGGCTGCTCGCCGTCCTGTTGTTGGCCGCGGGGCTGGGGGGATTCGGCGCCTGGCAGGACCGCCCCATGTTTGCGTCGCCAACGCCCGTACTGACGCCGGCAGCACCCGCTCAGTCGCCGACAACACCAGCACCGGAGTTGTCGCCATCCCCCCCGGCGCCAGCAATCTCCCCGCCGGGGCCGCCGGCGCCAGTACAGGTCACGCCCGGGCCGTTGGACATCTACTGGGAGGCTGATTTCGGCGCCGCCCTGGGACAACTGGCGAAACTTGCGGGAGTCGTAGGCGCGGGCCCGGACCCGGCTTGTGACACCCTGCCGCAACAGGGCTGGGCATGCCTGTCGCGGCGGGTGCAGACCTGGAACGAGTTGTTGGAATATGGACGGCCGGCGTTGTTGACCCTGGTCACCGAACAGCGCTACCAGGCCTTTGGAATACTACTGTCTTTGTCGGTGGATCAGGCCGGCCTGTGGGTTGAAAACCGGGTGGTTGAGGTTCCCATCGCTGAATTGGCCTCCCGCTGGCAGGGGGAGTTTACCTTGATCTGGCAAGCTCCCGCCGGTTTCTCCCGGCCGCTGAGGGTAGGTGACAGCGATCCCGTGGTTGCATGGCTGGCCCAGCAATTTGCCGAACTGGATGGTCAAAGCCAGCCACTGGCCACGGAGCTGTTCAACCCGGCTCTGGCTACCAGGGTCAAATACTTCCAGCGGGAGTCCGGCCTCAGTGACGATGGCGTGGCGGGGGTGAAAACCCTGCTCAAATTACAGCAGGCGCTCGGTCAGGCCCGCAGTCTCTCCACAACGGGGAACGGTTGATGTCCCTGATACTCAATGCATTGCAAAAATCCGCGGAGGAGGAGGGTGGCGGCGCCGGGCCCGGTCTCGCAACTCGGCACTCTCCGTTGTTGCCGGAAAAAGGCTCGAAGCTTTTTCGGCTGGGGGTGTTGGCAGCGGCATTTGGCGCCGTACTGGTCCTGGCAGGGCTGTGGCTGTTGCGTAGTTCGTCTGTAGCGCCATTGCCGGAACCGGATCCACAGATACCGCAGCCGCAAGCAGGAGAGTTGGCCGTAGCGCCGGCGCCGCCACAGGCTGCACAAATGCCGCAGCCGGAACGGGAGCCTGCCTCGGGATCGACACAGCCAGCGGCTACGCAGGCGCCGCTGCCGCAAGAGCTGCCTACAACCGCTCCTCCAGGGGCGGAGCAGACGCCACAGCCGCAACAACCAGCGGAGACTGTGGCGCCTGCGCCACAGCTTGCCCTGGAATTGAGCCCTCAGCGCCAGCAGATTGCATCGCTGTATCAACAATCACTTGCAAGCGCTGATTCGGAACAGGAACCAGCCTCGCCCAGGGCGCCTGCCGAGCCCGATTCTTCCGGCCTGCCGGCAGCCCAGGGGCTGGATGTGGAGGCCATCACCAGGGCGGCCCGGCAGCGACTCGCGGTCGAGCCGGTTGCCGCCCATCCCACGCCATTGCTGGTGGATTTGCCGACGGTCGTGAAAGATGAAATTCCGACAATTTTTTTCCGCCAACATGACTGGTCCGCCCAGGAAAGTACGCGCAGTGTGAACCTGAACGGAAAGGTGTTCCGGGAAGGTGACCAGGTGGCGCCTGATTTACAGTTGCTGGAAATCCACAGGGATTTCATCCTGATGGATTTCCAGGGCAATGAATTCCGGCTCCGTGCTCTCAACAGTTGGGTTAATTTTTGAAGTGATTGGCAGCTACTTACGGTAATGCACCGGCGGCGCCACCGGCTCCGGCGGATTTGGGGAGAGCTTGCGCAGCGGCGGAATTGACGGCACGATTCTTGTCCGACGTATCAGCAAACAAAGGAACTCCGCATTGGAACAGACTTCTACAGGGACTTGCCCAGAGCTTCCCTAAGCTGATAATGTTTCCCGCCTGTCAATGACAACCCGGAGGTTGGTCGCCATGAAATCGCTTTTCGCTACGCTGTTACTGCTCACTTCTTCCCTGGTAGTTGCGGAGTGCACCCAACCGGCGCTGCCGGAAATTCCCGACGGCCTGGAAGCAGACCTCGCTACCATGGTGGAAGGCCAGCAGGCTGTGAAAGCATTTATGGCGGAGAGCGACACCTATCTCGACTGTTTGTATACGGCTGCCGAGGCCGCCGCCGAAACCGACACGGAAGAACAGGTGGAGGCCCGCAACCAACAGCACGATTCCTGGGTGGACGAGATGGAACTGGTAGCCGAAGAGTTCAACCAAGAGTTGCGCAGCTACAAAGAGAAAAACCAGTAGGAACAAAACGTATATGCACCCTGGTAAGTATCAGTAAGTTCTACCGGGCCTGCGAACCCCGAAAACCCAGCAACAAACCCCGAGTCTTCGCACTCGGGAAAACCCGGTAATTTCCACAGGGTCCAGGCATCCGGGAAATCAAGGAGAAACTGCATGGCTGTAGTGGCAATGACCGGCGGCGCCACTGGTATAGGCGCCGCGTTAAAGGAGCAACTGCGCTCACAGGGAGACACGGTTATCGTGGTGGATCTCAAGGCCGCGGATATCGTCGCGGACTTGTCCACCTCCGAGGGCAGGCAGGTGGCGATTGACGGCATCAAGGCCGCGTCGCCGGACGGCCTGGACGGCTTCATCCCCTGCGCCGGCCTCGGTCCACACGTCGGCGACCATCCCCTAATAGCCAGAGTCAACTATTTTGCGGTGATCGAAACCGTGACCGGCTTGCGCGACTGGGTGGCCCGCAAGAAAGGCGCAATCCTGCTGGTCTCCTCCAACTCCGCGCCAATGATGCAGAACGAAAATGAATTTGTGCAGTTGTGTCTGGACGGTGATGAAGAAAGCGCCTGCCGTTTGATTGCGGGGCTTGATGGGCAAACTGCCTACGCCGGCGCCAAGCGCGCCATCACCATGTGGATGCGGCGCAATATCCATGATTATGCCCGTGGGGGAGTTCGGCTCAACGCGGTTGCTCCGGGGTTTACCCGCACCCCCCTGACGGATGCGGGCATGGACTCAGAGTATGGCGAGGCCATGAAGCAGTTCGCCGAGATGATCCCGGTGGGCAGAGAGGGGCAGCCGGAAGATATCGCCAACGTGATGCGCTTTCTCCTCAGCCCGGAGGCCGACTTTGTCTGCGGCTCAGTGTTGTTCGTGGACGGCGGCTCGGATGCCTTGCTGAGGCCGGATAATTTTTAACGGCCTGTTGGAGAAAAGAATATTTCTTACACTGCTGCTCGCCACTCGACACACGAGCGTTTCTCAACTATTTACTTCAATCGAGCCGCCTCCGAAACTGTTGCGGCATGCGGTGGCTCCATAGCTGATCTACCATCGAGGTGGCGGATTCCGAATTGCGGGAATACAGGAATACTGCCGGATTATTTACCGCATAATTTGGCAACAGCTTAGATGGAGTCAATCACAACTTCGGGAAAGCAACCATTGCAATCGCTTGAGCCCATCCGCCCTCTCTACATGCTTCCTGCGGACCCACTGGCGGAGGAAGTCCTGATTCCAGGATTCCAGACAGCGGACACAGTCGATTGCATGGTGGGTTTTTTCTCAAGCGAAGTGCTTGCGTCGCTGGCGCCCGGCCTGGCTACTTATATCGCTGGATCGCAAAATAGCTTTCGTCTGATCATTAGCCCACTGTTGCGCGCTGAGGACCAGGCCGCAATTGAGGACGGCCTGAAGACTACCGAAGAAGTTGCCGATAGAGTTCTGGAGGAACTGATTGTCACGGAGGATCTTCTCCAACGGCATACGCTGAAATGCCTGTCCTGGCTGATGCGGGAGCACCGCATCGAGATCAAGGTTGCTCTGATGAAAGACGCGCTATTTCATCCAAAAGTCTGGCTTTTTGGGAATAACGGGGATGTCATCGCCGCCCATGGGTCGAGTAATGTGACTTATGCCGGCATTCGTAAAAACATCGAACAGATTGCAATCTCGAGGTCGTGGCAGGACCCGACGCAGCAATACATTACCGACAAGTTCCGCTACGAATTTGGGCGTCTGTGGGAAAACAAAGACGATAACTCAATCGTTGTCCCGATGCCGGAGGCAGTCCGGTTGAATTTGTTGAGGAACTACAACTCCGGTGCACCGCCGACTGAAGATGAACTGCGCGCTCTATTCGACCGGGCGAAGGATATCTCGGAAGGGCCGGGGCATTACCAGCAGATTTTTAAACCGAACATGGACTTCGCGATACCAGACTGGTTGCAATATGAGGACGGCCCTTTTGAGCATCAGGGCAAGGCTGTTACCGAATGGTGCAAGGCCGGGTATCGGGGTGTACTGGAAATGGCGACCGGGTCGGGAAAGACGATCACCTCAATGATAGCTGCACTGCGCCTCTTTGAGGGGCACAAGCCACTCCTGATTGTTGTTGCAGTGCCTTATCTGCCCTTGATCGAACAGTGGTGTGGTGAAATCACCCCTTTCGGGCTGAAGCCAATCAATCTTGCGATGGTTGGTAATGCCGCGAAACGAGCTCGTGAGTTGCAAAAGTTGAAACGGCGCTTACGCACCGGCCTGACCGAGGTTGAAGCCCTTGTTGTCAGTCATGATACCTTGTGCACCTCCGAGTTCCTTGCCGCTATCGTAGGTTTCGACTGTGAGCGTATGCTGATAGGAGATGAGGTACACAACCTTGGGCGTCAGTCCTTCATAAACGATCCGCCGGAGTTTTTCGAACATCGGCTTGGTCTGTCTGCTACACCCATACGCCAGTACGACGAGGAAGGTACGGAAGCCCTGTTCGCATACTTTGGTCCGGTTGTCTTTCACTACACGCTGGAAGAAGCGATAGGGCATTGTCTTGTGGAGTACGACTACTTTGTCCACCCTGTGTATCTCACAGAAACCGAGATGGAGGAATGGTTCACCTTGACTGGTAAAATCAAGCGGTATGCATGGCGCGACGAAGATGAAAACCCGGATGAATACCTAACCAAGCTGTTGCGTGATCGTAGAGCATTGCTGGAAACCGCGTCAGCGAAGGTCGCTACTCTACGTGATCTTTTGGCAAAGGAGGACATCGATAATCTGCGCCATACCCTGGTTTACACTTCCGACAAGGGTCCTGATCAACTCAACGAGGTGAACCGGTTGTTAGGTGAGAGGAATATCCTTTTTCATCAACTAACTGCTGGAGAGACGGTAAATCGTGAACAGACGAAGCGGATCATCCGCTCCTTCCAGGATGGTGAAATCCAGCTGCTGACCGCAAAACGCGTACTTGATGAAGGGGTGAACATTCCGCAAATATGCAAGGCATTCATCCTTGCCAGCACAACGGTCGAACGGCAATGGGTGCAACGGCGGGGTCGTTTGTTGCGTACCTGCAGCGCAATAGGTAAGACTCACAGTGTTATCCATGACCTGCTGGCTTTGCCTCCTGACATGGAGGATGGGCTCGACCCCGATGCTCGCTCGCTGGTGCGCTCGGAGCTAAAACGTGCGCTGGAGTTTGCCAAGCTGGCGAGAAACGCAGGTCGGCCGGATGGGCCGCTGGCGATGATCGATAAAATGTCTGATGCTGTGAACCTGTAATTGTTGGAGGAATGAAGAGTGCCAGTAAACGAAAGGAAGATAATCTCGATAATCCTAAAGGAGTGTGACGATATTGACGAACGTTGTGATGGATACAAGGAAGAAATTATCAATGTGATCTCTGACATTCTCATATATGAACGTCGCCATCGCGTCTCGGCCATGAATATTCAGAAAAAGATAAACGACAAATTCAACGCCGCTGCACGCTTTCTTTACGAGCAACGTGGCCGGGATGTGGATTCGAAGGGACCCGAATGATGAAACTACTCCGCGCTAAATTCAAGAATTTTCGTTTGCTCCGTGATCTGGAGCTTGAGTTTTCCACTAATGCCGACAGGAAGCTGACGGTAATCCGTGCTGCGAACGAGTGTTGTTTCCAACAGTAGATTGCAATCCACCGGCACTTTCACCCCTCTTTCCCCCAACGGTGAATTCCATCTTCCGGTGATGTAAACCGGTGGGCATAGCGAGTGGGATTTCTCAC
>JAPOQD010000138.1 GCA_026710905.1 Halieaceae bacterium | reverse complement strand
CCCCCCCCGCCACAGCCCCCGCACGCCGCCAGCTGCGTCCGCCGCCAGCGCGCCCCAGACCGGCGCGGCCAGGCCCAGCAGAATCGAGGTGGGTGGCGCCAGCAGCGCCGCCGCCTGGCCGGTGACGCCGGTCAGTGCGATGAAGGAAGAGCCCAGCGACCCGTAGGTCACCGCCCAGGAATGGCCGATGAAGGGCACGATGACCGCCGCCAGCGGCGCCAGACCAATGCCCACCAGCAGCGGCGCCGTCACCGCGACGGGGACGCCGAAGCCGCCCACGCCCTGCAGGAAGGAGGCGAAGACCCAGCCCAGCAGCAGCACGCGCAACACCGGGTCGCCGGTCAGGCTGCCAAACCAGGCGGCGATGACGTCCAGCGCGCCGGCCGCCTTCACCACCATATACAGCGCCAGCGCCGTCCAGACGATGAGCACCACGTCGAGCGTCAGCACCAGGGCGCGCAGATGGGCGTAGAGCAGCAATTCGCCGCCCGCGCCAAAGCGCAAGACGGCGATCAGCAGGGCAACCAGCCAGCCGACCGGGCCGGCCCTGGCGCCACCCATGCGCAGGCCGGTCATCAGCACCAGCACGGTCAGCGGCGGTGCGGCCGCCAGCAGCACGCTCAGGGGGTCGGAGGGCATGGGCCGCACTATACCCGCGCGCCCCGCCCCTGTCAGGCGCGGTCAGGGTTTGCTTACATACCGGGTGCGATTTATACTATTCGGGAATTCACAGTCTGCAACATCGTCCCACACCATGGTTTCACAAATGACACTTGCAAGACTGAAACCGCTTGACGAAAAACGGGGCTTTGGGCCGTCAAGTGGATTTGTTACAGCCTCCAATCTCTCACAGTTATTGGATATAGAGCGATTGGAGCTTTCAAATCGTCTTTCAGAAAATCCGAAGAAACGCGCTGAACTTGGACAGTATTTTACGCCAGAAAATGTTGCCTGTTTCATGGCAGGCATGATCGGACGTGAAAAGCTCCCGGATACACTTCAAATTCTGGATGCAGGTGGCGGTAGTGGCATTCTGACGGGGGCTGTCGTAGCCGAATTGTGCAACAGACCTGAGCATGACAGACCGAAACGCTTGTCCGCCACAGTCTGGGAAATCGACGAGCGGTTTGCCGGCAACATTTCACGAACCTTCTCACTTTGTCGGGAAGTCTGCCGTCAGGCGGGAATCGATTTTGTCGGTGAGCTTTGCCAGGGTAATTTTATTCTTGAAGGCAGTAACCTGATTGATGGAAACAGCCTCTTTGCAAGAGAGCGCAACCCCTGCTTTGATATCGCAATTCTAAATCCTCCTTACCGAAAACTGGCCAGTAACAGCGTGGAACGTTCCCGATTACGCTCTGTTGGAATAGAAACCAGCAATCTCTACTCCGCATTTGTCTGGCTCTCACTCAAGTTGCTGAAAGACTGCGGTCAACTGGTGGCAATTACACCTCGCAGCTTCATGAACGGATCCTACTTTCGCCCGTTCCGTCAGGCACTTCACCGGGACCTCGCGTTTCGGCACGTCCATGTCTACGAGACGCGAAACACCGCCTTTGCCAGCGATGACGTTTTGCAGGAGAACGTTATTTTCCACGGCATTCGCAGCGGCCAACGTACTGCAATCAAGATCACCTCATCTGCCAGCCCGGCAGATACCGGGATTGCCGAGCGAATTGTTGAACCGGACGAACTCATCCAGCCCGCGGACCGCGAGTACGTTTTGCATCTGGTTTCGGATGAGACGGACGCCCGTATCGCACAAGTGCTGCAAGGCCTGGACTATCGCCTAGAAGATCTTGGCGTTCTTGTGTCCACAGGTCGAGTAGTATCCTTCAGAGTGCGGGACCGCTTGCGTGCCCGTGCCGAAGCAGATGACGTACCACTTATCTATCCGCAGCACCTCGCCAAAGGTTATGTGTCATGGCCTGTTAAGCCCGGTAACAAACCGAATGCCATCGCCAGAAAAGATGAGAAAGATGACTTGTATTTCCCAAATGGTTGGTATGTTCTTGTCAAGCGATTCTCGGCAAAAGAAGACAAGCGGCGAGTCATGGCCGCCATTTTTGACCCTTCCTGTGTAGATTCTGATCTCGTTGCGTTCGACAACAAACTAAATGTGCTGCATCGTCAGAAGGCCGGCCTTTCAATGAGTCTGGCCAAAGGGCTTGCAGCCTTCCTCAACAGCACTGCGGTCGACATGTACTTCCGTCAGTTTAGCGGCCACACGCAGGTAAACGCCGCAGATCTGCGCTCAATGTATTTTCCGGGTTTCGACGAACTTGAATACCTTGGCCGCTTTGTTCAGGATAAGTTTCCTCCTGAAAGCAAATTGAATGATCTGGTAGAGAAAGTGGTCCCTTTGATGGAAGAAGCACGATACTCGATAGAAGCAAGGGAAAAAATTCGGGCCGCTGAAGAAATTCTGGAGGGCCTGCAAGCGCCAGGGGGTCAGCGCAACGAACGTTCAGCACTGACGCTGCTCGGATTGCTGGATTTGTCTCCTGAGCAATCCTGGCCTGATGCGGAAGCGCCGCTCCGCGGCGTTACCCAACTGATGGACTGGATGAGAGAAGTGTATGGCAAGAGGTACCAACCCAACACTCGTGAGACGATTCGGCGCTTCACACTTCACCAGTTCATTGAAATGGGCCTGGTTATTCAAAATCCGGACGATCCGGAACGGCCACCCAACAGCCCATTCAATGTGTACCAGATTGAGTCGTCCGTTTTGAAGTTAATCCGCCTCTATGGCACAGAAAAGTGGTATCTCGCCCTGGATACCTGCCTGACGTCCGTGGAGAGCAAAAATCGCCTTCGCGACCGGAAACGAAGTATGGAACGCATTCCAGTTTCGCTTCCAAATGGGAAGCAAATCGAAATGTCTGCCGGTGGCCAAAATGCGTTAATCAAGAAAATTGTCGAGCAGTTTGCTCCCCGCTTTACCCCCGACGGTGTTCTCGTTTATCTGGGAGATGCTGAAGAGAAACACAAGTACTATGAGAGTGAATATCTTGGCGAATTGGGTGTTTCCATAGATCCACATGGCAGGATGCCGGATGTTGTCATTCATTTCACAGAACAAGACTGGCTAATAATTGTTGAGGCTGTAACCTCTCACGGTCCGGTCAACGCGTTGCGCCACAACCAGCTCAGGGACCTGTTCGCCGGTTCGAAAGCAGGACTGGTGTTTGTTACTGCCTTTCTCAACCGCTCGACAATGCGAGATTACCTGTCTGAAATTGACCGGGAAACCGAAGTATGGGTAGCCGACGCGCCGGATCACCTGATTCACTTCGATGGTGAGCAATTCCTGGGGCCTTACGAATCCGGGTAAAACTCGCCGTACTAAATTGTTGCCAGCGGGCCTGATATTGACCGCGCGCCCTGCCCCTGTCAGGCGCGGTCAGGGTTTGCGCGCGCAGAAAGGCCACTCGAGCCAGGGACCCATGACTGTCACGTGGGTCGGCCGGGTCGACAAACATGTCCGGGATGCTGCGCAGTTCGGCTTTCTCGACAACCAGCTGCGGCACGGCTGTCTCAAGCGCTGTGACCGTGGTGAACCCTTCGGCGGCCGCAGTCGAACGTCTGTCGGCGTGGGCAATCGGGTTGCGGCGCGCTCGCGCGCTCGAGCAATAGTATGTCGGATCGACACATGCGAGCGACCCAGCGGTCGCCATGTTGAGGCGGCGACGAGGCAAAGGGGTGCCTCCGGGCGGCAGTTAAGGGCGGGGCTTGCGGTGAAGCCCATGGGTATGGGCTTCATGTGGTCTGGCGCAAGACGCCGGTGTCTATCTCAGGCGGCGGGCGGCCGCGCTGGGGCATGCGGGCCGGTAGGGTGGCTCGAGGCTGAACCACGACTTCGGAAGCGGGGTGGTCCGACTTTTGCGCGTTCGCTGAAATCGCTGCAGGGGATGAGCGGGGTCCGATTTCAGGGCCGCTCCCGCGGCGGCGTGCCGTGCGTGAGTTCGAGCGGTGGG
>JAPOQD010000133.1 GCA_026710905.1 Halieaceae bacterium | reverse complement strand
GGGGCTTGCCATGGCAAGCCCGCGGGACGCGCATGCGCGTCCCCTACGGTGGTGAGGTTGCGGGACAGGGTTGCGAGACCACCCCATTCGTAGGGGCTTGCCATGGCAAGTCCGCGGGACTCGCTTTCGGAGCCATATCCAGGCGCCAGCCCGCTGTACAGCGGCGGGCCATCAATGCACTATGCCCGGATGAGGAAATTGGCCGGTTTTCTGTGCAAACTTCTGCTGGCGGGGTCGGTGCTGGCCGGTTTGCTGCTGATCTATCTGGATGCCATTGTCAGCGCCACCTTTACCGAGCGCCGCTGGGAACTGCCGGCGAAAGTGTACGCCCGCCCGCTGGAACTGTACCCCGGGCGCCGGCTGGGCATGGAGGAACTCAAGTACGAACTGCGCCTGCTCGGCTATCAGCCGGTGGAGCAACTGCTGGCGCCTGGGGAGTTCAGCAGCGCCGGCGCAACACTGGAGTTCTACACTCGTTTCTTTGCCTTCGCCGACGAGCTTGCGCCCGCCGCCAGGGTGCGTTTGCGCTTTGCCGGCGGCGCCATTCAGGAGATGAGCGGAGCCGGTGGCAAGCTGGACCTGTACCGGCTCGAACCGGTGCAGATCGGCGGCATCTATCCACGCCACCGCGAAGATCGCTTGCTGGTGCAACTGGATGAAGTGCCGCCCACCCTGCAAGCCGCCCTGCTGGTGGTGGAAGACAAGAATTTTTTCCGGCACCGGGGCTTGTCCCTGTCCGGGGTGGCGCGCGCGCTGCTGGCCAATCTGCGAGCCGGGCGGGTGGAGCAGGGAGGCAGCACACTGACCCAGCAACTGGTCAAGAATTTTTACCTGAGCGGGCAGCGCAGCCTCACACGCAAGGCCATCGAGGCGATGATGGCGATATTGCTGGAACTGCACTATGACAAGCGGGCGATTCTGCAAGCCTACATGAACGAAGTGTTCCTGGCCCAGGATGGGCCACGCGCCATACACGGCTTCGGCCTGGCCAGCCAATACTTTTTCGGCCGGCCGCTGGAACAATTGGGTTTGCACCAGCAGGCCCTGCTGGTGGGCATGGTCAAGGGGCCGTCTCTGTACAGCCCGCTGCGCCAACCGGAGCGGGCTCTGAAGCGCCGCAACCTGGTGCTTGAGCTGATGCGGGAGGCTGGCGTAATCACCGAAGTGGAGGCCGGCGTCGCTACCGCCATGCCCCTGGATCTGAGCCGCCGCCCGCGCGCCATGAACAGCTATCCGGCATTTCTCGACCTGGTGCGGCGCCAGTTGCGCCGCGATTACCGGGAACAGGATTTGAGCAGCCTGGGGCTGGGGATTTTCACCAGTTTCGATCCCTTGCTGCAGCGCCAGGCCGAGCAGAGCATCAGCCGTGTGCTGGACCCGATAGACCCCGGCAAGGAGTTGCAGACCGCGCTGGTGGTTACCAGTTTCGACAATGGTGAAGTGCGCGCCCTGATCGGCGGACGCAGCCCCCGCTTCGCCGGCTTCAACCGAGCCCTGGACGCGCTGCGGCCGGTGGGTTCCCTGCTCAAACCGGCGTTGTATCTCAACGCACTGGAGCAGGACAGCCGCTACACCCTGGCAACCCCGATCAGTGATGCGCCGCTGACCGTGCGCCTGGAGAATGGCGATGAATGGTCGCCGCGCAACTTCGACCGGCAATCTCACGATGCGGTGCTGCTGCACCGCGCCCTGTCCCGGTCCTACAACCAGGCCAGCGTCCGTCTGGGCCTGGAACTGGGCCTGGAACCGGTTTTGGAAACCTTGAGGAAGTTGGGCCTGGAACGGCAGCTACCCGTTGTTCCGGCCATGCTGCTCGGCGCGGGCGCCATGGCGCCCATTGAGATTGCGGCCATCTACCAGACCATTGCCGCGGGTGGATTTCGCCTGCCGCTGCATACTATCCGCGATGTGGTGGACGCCCAGGGCAATATCCTGCAACGCTTTCCCCTGCGCTATGACCGGGTCGTATCCGCGCAGAGCATGCACCTGTTGCACTACGCCTTGCAGGAAGTGGCCCGGGAAGGCACCGGCAAAACCCTGTACCGGTATTTGCCGGAGTCTTTCGCGGTGGCGGGCAAGACCGGCACCACCAATGACAACCGGGATTCCTGGTTTGCCGGTTTCAGCGGAGACTTGATGAGCGTGAGCTGGGTGGGCCGGGACGACAACGGCGATACCGGCTTGACCGGCGCCACCGGTGCGCTGAAAATCTGGGGTGATTTCATGGCGATGGCCAGCCGCCGCGGCCTGGCGTATCGGGTGCCGGAGGGAATCGAGCACTACTGGGTGGACGAAAACACCGGCAAATTGTCGGCATCGTCATGTCGGGGGTCTCGGCTGATGCCCTTTGTCAAGGGTAGCGAACCGCAACTGAGCGCCCCCTGTCAGAGACTTGATCGAGGAATATTACAGTGGTTTCGCGAATTGTTCTGAGCCGCCTTGAACTGGCCTGCCTGATGCTGGTATTGGGCGCCTGCGCTGCCGGCCCGCGCCATGCGCCGGTTACTCCGCCACAGGAAAGCACGCTGGCGATACCGCATACCTCCGCCAGCGCCGGCCTGGTCAGTGAGGCGAGGGCCGCGCGCGGCAAGGGGCAGTACCTGCGCGCCGGCGACCTGTTGCAGCGGGCCTTGAGGATCGATTCGCGCAACGCGGTTATTTACCTGGAACTGGCGCGGCTCCAGGCCGACCAGGGCGAGGTCGAGGCAGCGGTCAGCTTCGCCGAGCGCGGCCTGTTGTACTGCCGCCCGGCGGTGTGTGAGGAATTGCGGCAGTTGCTGTAACCCGCATGCGCGTCCCCGGTGGAGGGGTTACGTGGTGGGTTGCGAGACCACCCCATTCGTAGGGGCTTGCCATGGCAAGCACCCTTCGGGCACACGGCCCGCGGGTCGCGCGTGCGCGACCCCTACGGTGCTGGGGCTGCGGGTCGCGCGTGCGCGTCACCCACGGTGGTGAGGTTGCGTGGCGGGTTGAGAGGACACCCCGTTCGTAGGGGCTTGCCATGGCAAGCACCCTTCGGGCACACGGCCCGCGGGTCGCGCGTGCGCGACCCCTACGGTGCTGGGGCTGCGGGTCGCACATGTGCGACCCCTACAGTGAAGGTGGGTTCGGCGCTGGTCATGCGGGCGCCGGTGGGCTGCGGGTGATGGCCTGGAAGCCGCTTTCCCCGGCGACAAACTCCAGCCGCTGATTGATGCAGGCGGGGACCTCCCCCGCGCAATGGCTGACGTACAGAATATGGGTATCGCTGTGTTCGGCGATGTGGTCTATGGCCGCCAGCACAGCGCGCCGGTGGTAGCTGTCCAGGCCCAGGCAGGGTTCATCCAGTATCAGTATGATCGGTGATTTGACCATGGCCCTGGCCAGCAACACCATGCGCTGCATGCCGAAGGACAAGGCGTCGAACTCCTGTTGTTGCCGGTCTCCCAGCCCCAGCGCCCGCAACCAGCGGCCGGCGGTTTGGCGTTGCTGGTCACCCCAGTCATCATAGAGGCCGATGGTGTCGAAAAAACCGGATACCACCACCTCAATAACCCGCATGCCACGCACATGGGCAAGTTGCAGGCGCGTGTCCACCAGGCCGTATTTCTGCTTGATCTCCCATACACTTTCCCCGCTGCCGCGCCGTTGACCGAACAGGGTGATGTTTTGCCCATAGGCCTTGTGGTTGTCGCCGTTGATCAGGCTCAACAGGGTAGTTTTGCCGCAGCCATTGGGCCCTGAAATGTGACAGTGCTGACCCGGCCGCAACACCCAGTCGAGATTGCGGAACACCTCGACCCCACCGTAGTTGACCCCGACGCCTTGCAACTCCAGTAACGGCTGCCCCCGTACCAGCCGATAGGGCCGTTGCGCCGCTGCCGGCAATTCCCCCAACTCCAGGGGCGGCGGATTCATCAATGCCTGAACCCGGACATCAGCGAGCACCGCCTCGCGCTCGCCGGCGCGGATTTTGCGGCCATCCTCCAGCACCAGCAAGTGACTGACGCCTTCCGGGAGATCCTCAAGTTGGCGGCACAACAACAGCAGACGCAACTCGGATTGCAGCAGTTCTTCGAGAATCAGCGCCATTTCCTGTTGACTGCCCAGGTCCAGCCCGTCCAGGGGGTTGTCCAGAATCAACAATTGCGGCTGGCTGATGATCGCCCGCAGTAACAGGGTTTTGCGCATTTCCCCCGTGGAGATATAGCGAATTCCGCGCTGCAGCAAGTGACGGATGCCGAGGCGGTTGATCCAGTACTCAAAATGGGGGCCGGGCGCCTGCTGGCCGAGGATGGCCCGCTCGACCGTGGTGCCGGGGTCCTGGGCGTCACTGCGAAAGTCCGAATCGTCCCGCTGTCTGTCGCGGTTGCACATGGCCTTCTGCTGTTCAAAGCAGACGTAGCCGGTGCTGCGAATTTCCCGGGCAAATTCCACCGCGCCACTGCTGCAGCGCAGTTGCCCGCTGAGGATGCTGGCGAGGGTGGTTTTCCCGGCGCCGTTGGGGCCGAGGCAGGCCCACTGTTCTCCGGCATGAAACTGCCAGTCGAGATCGTGCAATACCGGCAGGGCGCGATAAGCGTGGCTCACCCCTCGCATGCTAATGATCGGCTCGGTCATGAAGGGATCAGACGCAGGATTGCGCCAACTGACGCCGTGCGCCCGGTGGGTGCCGTGTGCCCGAAGGGTGCAACATTGCCACTGCTGCAGCGCAGTTGCCCGCCGAGGATGCTGGCGAGGGTGGTTTTCCCGGCGCCGTTGGGGCCGAGGCAGGCCCACTGTTCTCCGGCATGAAACTGCCAGTCGAGATCGTGCAAT
>JAPOQD010000136.1 GCA_026710905.1 Halieaceae bacterium | reverse complement strand
CTGGGTCGTGCACTACAACCTGCCGCGCTCGCTGGAGGCCTACTATCAGGAAGCCGGGCGCGCCGGCCGGGACGGCGACGAGGCGCAATGCCTGTTGCTATTCAGCTACGGTGACGTGCGTATTCAGGAATTCCTGGTGGAGCACAACAATCCGACGCGCGAGGTGATCGAGCGGGTCTATGAGTTGCTTGCGGGAGCCGGGCCGCCGGGTACGGACGTGAAATTGTCGGCCCTGGTACGGCACTTGGGGCCCGGCAGCAGCGCCATGCAATTAGCCGCCGCCGCGCGATTGCTGGAAAAAGCGGGCTACATCGAACAATTGACCAATTTCGAAGCCGGGGACGATCTTCCGGCTGGCGCTCCGAACATGCTGGTGCGTTTGGTCGGGGAACCGGTGCCGGGGCGGTCGCTGGTTCTGGACGACGCTCCCCTGCGGCGCCGCCGGCAAAACGAATTGGCCAAAGTCCGTCGCATGGTCGGCTATGCCAATGCCCGTGAGTGCCGGCGGCAGAAGATACTGGGATACTTCGGCGAGACCTGGGACGAGCCCAATTGCGCCGCCTGCGACCGCTGCCTCGGCGATACGGTTCCCAAGAACGCGACAGCGAGTCCGGCGCGCACCCCTTCGGAGGGCGAGTGGCTGAATATCCAGAAGATTCTCAGTTGCGTGGCGCGCATGCAAGGACGCTATGGCCGCACCCGAGTGGTGCAGGTCCTGCAAGGCTCGCGGGCCCGGGAGATTCGCGGTACCCACCTGTCGCAGTTGTCGACCTACGGCATATTGAAAGGTTCACCGCGTGAAATGATCGACGCCTACCTGGAGGCGTTGATCGGCGCGGGTTGTATTGACGTCGTGGGAGACGAATACCCGAAGCTGGATATCACGGACCATGGACAGGCCGTGATGCGTCGTCAGCAGGATGTCCAGTTGCCGCTCCTGCCCGATGTCGGGACGGGGCCCCGTCAAGCTGCCCGTCCGTTGCCTCGCCAGCGACCTGTCCCAAATGAGGCCTCCGCCCCGGCAATTCCCTCACTCGCTCCCGATGTGCTTTCCGCCACTGATTTCCAGAACCCCTCGCCGGCAACGGAAACAGAGCCCGAACACGATGCCGTGCTGCTGCAACGCTTGCAGGCACGGCGCAAGGCATTAGCGGAGGCCGCGTCCCTGCCGGCGTATTGCATCGTCAACAACCGCACGCTACGGGAACTGGCGCGGCGGTTGCCCACCGAACGCCACGCCCTGCTGCAGATTCACGGGATTGGCGAGGAGAAAGCCCGCAAGTACGGCGAGGTCCTGCTGGACGAAATTCGCGACCACCTCGCCGCTAACCCGGCGTCACGGGGGCCGCTGTAGGTCGGGTTGGCCAGGCGTAACCCGCCGTTCCATTTACAACGTCACCACGATCTTGCCGAAGTGCCCGGCGCTCTCCATGTGGGACAAGGCCTGCGGCGATTCCTCGAAAGGAAAGGCGCGGTCGATCACCGGACGCAATTCGTGTAGCGCCATGGCGCGATTCATGGCCTCGAACATGGCCCGGGAGCCCACGTAAATGCCCTGCATGCGGATGCTCTTGCGCAGGAAGGGAAACAGGCAATAGGTTCTCCTTGTTCTCTTGGTTCTCCAACATCGACGCTTTGCGGGTTCTGGTCTGCCGGTTTCTACACCTCCAAACATGCCTTTGATTGCCTCTGCAGATGCGATCCTTTCCTCCACTCGTTTTCGCGGCCTTCACTTGATCACGGCCTCTCGACGCCGGACTTGCCTCCGATGTTGGGCCACAGGATCTGAGAAAATCTCGGCGTTTGGATCTCAAGTGGGGTCTTCTTGCCGCACACGTGTCATCCGGGTCCCGCAGGGCTCCCGAGCCAGGGGAATTGGCAACACGCACCTGGGACAATTGTCGACGTACGGCATTCTGAAAGGCTCCCAGCAAAAAACGATCGATGCCCACATTGAGCCGCTGAGCGCCGCCGGCTGCATTGACATTGTGGCCGACGAATGCCCAAGCTGGCAATAGCGGATCATCGGTGTCAGCGTCAGTGGTCATACGCCGTCAGCAGCGCATTGAGTTGCCGCTGTTGCCCGGCCTGGGGCTGGCGTCCGGTGTGGGTACCGGGCCGTAGCCACGGTCTCGGCCCTTCAGGTGTGGAGGTCCAACCGAAAAGGTCCCATCGCCGGCGCCCGGAGTCCTCTGCGCGCCGTTATACCAAAGCGCCTCGTAGACCGCTGAGCCCGAATGCCGTACCGCTCTCCCGGAATGTCAGCAAGCCTTGGGCCGGACGCTGACGGAGGCCGAATCCATGACGGTATATTGCATCGTTCAGAACCGCATTATGTGACCCTGTACACGGCACGAAGCCGGTGGTCTTGCTGATCCAGATGCAATGAACCTCGGGTGCAATGGTGCCTTCGACGGTTCCAGGTAGAAGGGAACTGTTATAGGAAGAATGTAGGCGGAGCGTTTCAGTGGACGGAAGCGGACCGGTGGCGGGACGGGCGCGCCCGCCTGTCTCGCTTTGTGTTCCTAACTTTCAGTCATCCAATCTACTGCTTTCAAACTCGGGGTGTCCTGAGTGTTTCACAGTCGGACCACTTCTTGGTCCTCAAACCATCCAACATCGGAAATATGGCTGGCAATCTTGTCCGCCTCTTTCGTGTACACAATCACGGCAAGGCTCCGCTGAGCCCTGCTGCAAGCCACGTAGAAGAGGCGGCGGGTTCGGTCTATGGACGTGTCCTTCCCTTCCAGGAGATTCTTCTCATCTGCTTGCGTCGGAGCTTTCGCCCCAAACAGCTTTTCATAGCTGAACATGAATCCGCGGGCTTCGCTGTCATCCAGGATTACCATGACTCGCACGAACTGCAGCCCTTTGATGCCCTGATGTGTTCCGAAAGGCGACCTGTCTGAGATGTACTCCGCGTAGGCCTCAAACTGACTGAAGGGGACTGACAGCGCTTCCCTCCAAGCGTCAATCGCAGGATTCTTGTCGTCTTCCGCATCTGCCGGAGTTGCTTCTGCCTCTTCTCCCCGCCCATCAACGTCCGCAAGGATGGGCCCAAATACATCCGGGACACCGAATAGGCCTTCTTGATCGATCACCTTGAGAACATTCAACAGAACGGGATCCGTGCCATCCTTCCAGAGGTCGCCTAAGGACTCCACAGAACTCGCGGCCTTGCGAATTTCCTCTAACGAAGTCGTGCTTCCGCTTAGTCTTTCAGGAGCCATGGTCGGGGAGTGTTTCTTCACGATCCGAGCCACCATAAACTTATCTTCTGATCGTATGGCTTGAATCAAGGGAAGAACTTGTTGTGTGAAGAAGGATATCCCGCTCAGAGTCCCATCCAGCAGGCCCGTTTTTAAATTGTCCACCTTATGGAGAGGCTCAAAGAAACCGTAGAACCCGCCTCGGCGGGCGGCCATGTGATGCTCAAGGGTAAGTACTTTGACTGCCTGTTGGTTCGACCATTCGCCATCGGATGTGACCTCTGCCATTATCTTGGCCGCCGACCTTTCGGCATTCGGTTTGTCCACATCATCAACAACATTTATCAAAAACAGGCGAACGACCCCTTCTTCCGCGTCTTTTCTAGGATCCTGCTTAGCGCCATCCGCTTGTGACCTAATCCGATTGAGAAGCGTCACAACACGCGTGGGACACCTGTGGTTGATGACTATCGCAGGTTTCTCCCAGTCTACCGGGACAGCCTCCTCCAATCCGACTTTCCCGTCCGTGTAGATGCGTTGCATCGTGTCGCCGAACAGAAACAAACTGAACTGATCCGGATGCTCTGCCTGGAGCGCGAAGAGTGCGTCAACCAGGTCTTTCTGCGTGTCCTGGCTTTCGTCGACGAGCAGGACAGGGTGCTTCCGAATCAGTATCTGACGCATGAGCTGCTTGCTGGCAAGAAACGCTGCCGTGATGGCTATGACCTCAGCGTGGTTCAGTGAATTCTTGCCGACGTTCTCGCCGTTTGGGCTGTAGGTGAATCCCTTTATGACATCGAGATGTTGAAGTCGATTCTGCTTCGACTTTATCTGAACCTCCCTCTCGGCAGCGGCCTTTCCTGACCTCCCCGCTGCTTGCTTCTTGTGTAGTTTGCCGATTTCACTAGACAAATGTTCGCGGAGCCAAGCAGAGATGTCTTTGTGGTATGTGCGGATCTGCTCCCAAGCGAAACTATGGATCGTGGACACGGCGAAGATGGGATCGAAGTCAATTCTGCGCCTGATCTCATCGCATGCGGCATTGGTGTAGGTTATGACAGCAACCTTTTGGCCCGACTGCCGGAACTGTGTTCCGTAGCGGTCCCGGAAAAGGCCCAACGCCTCAACGACCGCCCTTGTCTTGCCCGTGCCAGCACCGGCATAGAGGAAAAAGCTCTTGGGCTTCTCCAGGTCGAGGCACGCCGCGATCGTCTTTCTGAGTTCTTCATCTTGAGTGGCTGTCTCAGTCATCATTCACCTCACTCTGTTCTGTCAACCTGGCTTCAACCGCCTCGCCTCAAGTTCTTCTCAAGCCACTTGAGGCCATCCGTTATATAGCCTGGCGGTACTAGCTGGTCTGGCTCACTGCGATAGAGGAGTTCCAAGGCCATCTCAGCCTTGCTGCCCTCCTGCAAGTTGCAGAACATTTCGTTGCTGGCCTCTTCGAGGGTGTCCTTGCTGAGAGCCGCTTGGAGTTTACGTAATAGGCCAACCGGTTTTTCATATCCCCGAAACAGCGCAACATTCGTCATGGCCAGTGAATCCTCAAACGTGTAGGGCAATGCCTCGCCTTCACTTTCATCATCCTTGTATTCCACAGCGACTGGACATTGGTATGCGGCCCTAACGAGCCCACCCGCTGTCTGTTTCGCGTCGTCCGGCAGATCAAGCAGATCATCGAGTGATTCCATCTTGGGCACCCAGCGCTTCAGGGTGGTGTTTCCTGTTCGGTAGCCTTTGCCGCGCTCCGGGCGAGCCTTCGCGGTGACAGTTTCCTGTATCGAGTCCAAGTCTGTGACGATCAAGGACAGTAGCCCAAGAGTATCCAATAGTGGCTTTAAACGATGTGCATGCGCTCCGCCGATCTCGAGAAGTGAGATGTAGCTCTGATCCAGCTTAGGGAAATTCGCCCGTATGAAATGGGGAATCAACATGCGTTCGGCCGAGCCCTCCACTAGGATGGCCGCGTCGGCAAAAAAGAGGTCGCAGTGTGTTGTCCGAAGATAACGAGTGGCAAACTTCGAAGTGTCATCATGGTTGCCGAATGTCTGTGAGAGATTAATGACCGCTGCCGTGGGAATCTCCCCCTTCTTTGTGGCTGGCTCCCGACGAAAGTAGCGGAGGCAAGAGAAATCCAGCTCATGAGCAATATGTGATGAGTGGGTGCTGACGATCATCTGCGTGCTGAAGGAAGAATCTGCAATCGCGCCATGACGCCGCAGCACTTCGTAGCCTTTCTTGATGAAAACTTGCTGAACCTGCGTGTGCAGATGAGCTTCGGGTTCCTCGACAAGTACGACGTGCAAGGGCTCAATAGCCTCGTTGGCGTCTTGATTCTTGGCGGCTTTCCCAACCCGCATCCATTCATCCCTAAATCGGATCAGGTTGAATACCATCGAGATCAGGTTCTGATAACCCAGTCCGTTGTATTTTTCGGGCAAGAAAAGCGAATCTGATCCAGGCAGACCGAACTGTACCGCGGCCTCGTGATCAAGGCTGTCGCGTGGATCCATTTTGCTGGTTATGGAGATTTTCGGGTCACTGAATCCCGGATAGTTGAGACCTTCAAGTTCTCCGATGGCAGGCTTGAAGCTCGTCCTTAACTTCTCGTCAAACACCGTTTTCGCTGCTTCGATCGCCTCCAGCGCCTCTATATCACTTGCATCCGGTGCCTCTGACGGATTCAAGTGCTTGGAGAAATAGCCGCGTAGCTGGGTGGATAAGCTTGAAAAACCAGTGTGTCGCTCGTCTTCTGTCTTGGGATCGGAAAAGCCTCTTTGGGCAGTGATTACGTCAATCTTTATGAGATTATCGAATGGCTCATTTTCGAGCGGGTCGCCGTCCGGGGGAAGTGATTGAGGTCTGGCGATTCCCTGCACAGGGTCTTTGCACCGCGCGGGGTCGAGAATGTAGCTCCTAACTTCGAACTGATTGTCAAGCCGTCTGTCCAGAAAGCCCTTCATTGAAATTGGCCATAGAGACGGCATCAACTCTGTGTTCTTGGAAGCTGACTCGGCGGCACGTGCCGACTTGTAGGCACTTCTGAAGTCCTTGTAGAGTCGCTCCATGTTCTTGGGCGCAAACGTAAGCCTGACTCCCAGCCATTCCTCCGGCGTCCAATCCAGTGTAGGGAGGAGATGTGCCACCCGGTGAAGATCTTGTTCGTTTACAGCGAGCCAGACATCGAGGGAGGGCAGCAGAGGTAGCCAAGCGTCAAGAGCGATATTTGGTTTTTCATCATCGGCAGTTGCTAACCACTTTTCTCCGAGTTGATCAAGAGATGCCCAGTTCGAAAGGGTGAAATCTGTTGTTGCAAAGTGTTTGCGGCGGTTTTTCTTGAGAAAGAGAATCAAAGCATCCATTGCGGATGTCTTGCCGCTGTTGTTTGCGCCGACGAAGATGGTCTCATGTTGCGCAATCTCGACGCGGCATGCCTTCAGCTTCCGAAAGTTTTGTATCTCAACAAAGGCGATTTGCACTCGATATTCTCCCATGCGCGGCAGAGTGGTTCCGCCAATAGCAAATCGCAGGCAGGCGGTCAGGCGGCGTCAGCATAGCATTGAGCCGCCGCTGTTGCCTGACTTGGGGCCACCGTCAGGTGTGGGAGCCGGGCCGCCGCCTCCTTCTAGACTGGTCAGCCTTGGATGTCTGCCCCAGACAGTGCCGTCCGTGGCACCTTGCGGTCCTGTCCACGCAGGTAGACAGGCCCCCGAGGCTGAAAGTGATGCCGCTCTGCTGTAACGTTTGCTGGCCCTGCGCTGGACGCTGGTGGAGACCGGACCAGTGCCGGCCTATTGCACTGTTCAACCCTACGCTACCGGAATTGGCTCGGCGCCTGCCCCCCGATGAAACCGCCCTGTCGCAGATTCACGGCATCGCCAAGGGGGAGGCGCGAAAATACGGCCACATCTTGCTGGAAGAGATTCGCAATCATTTGGCCGCCGGCCGGAGGGAAGAGGAGCAGCCGTGACCAGGGCTCTACAACGTCACCACGATCTTGCCGAAGTGACCGGCGCTTTCCATGTAGGACAGGGCCTGCGGCGATTCCTCGAAAGGAAAGGCGCGGTCAATCACCGGCCGCAGCTTGTGTAGGCTCATGGCGCGATTCATGGCCTCGAACATTGCCCGCGAGCCCACGTAAATGCCCTGCATGCGGATGCTCTTGCGCAGGATTGCCATGGGATCCATGGTGCCGCTGCCCGTGAGGACGCCGATGAGACTGACTGTGCCGCCAACGCGTACGGACAGCAGGGATTTTTCGAGCGTGCCCACGCCCCCGACCTCCACGACGTGATCCACCCCGATGCCGTCGGTCAGTTCCAGCACCCTGTTTTCCCAGTCCGGGGTGGTCCTGTAGTTGATACAGTGGGCTGCCCCGAGCTCCTTGGCGCGTTCAAGCTTGGCATCGCTGCTGGAGGTAACAATGGCCCTGGCACCCGCGATGCCGGCGAACTGCAGGGCGAAGATCGATACGCCGCCGGTGCCGAGCACGAGAATGGTGTCACCGGCCTGCATTCCCCCCTTGGTCATCAGGCCCTGCCAGGCGGTCACCGCTGCGCAGGGCAGGGTGGCTGCCTCTTCATCGGACAGGTAGTCGGGTGTGTGCACGAGGCCGTCCTCGTGCAGGACGACGTGTTCCGCCAACATGCCGTCGATGGCGCCGCCCAGGGACGACGCGGCATCTGCCTGGCTCGGTTCCCCGGCCAGCCAGGTCTGCATGAAGATGCCCATGACCCGGTCCCCCGGTTTGACCCGGCTGACCTGCGGTCCGACCTCGACGACTTCTCCCGCCCCGTCGGACAGCGGGATGAGCGGCAACTTCACGCCGCGTCCGCCGCCGTGCTTGACGGTCATCAGATCGCGGTAATTCAGAGACGTGGCCTTCACCCGCACCCGCGCCTGGCCCGGCTGCAGGGCCGTATCCTGCCGTTCCCCCAACTTCAGGTTGTCGATGCCGAAGGCGTCACGAAGTTCCATGACTTTCATAGCTGGTGGTTTCCTCCCTACCTTGGAAAATGCTATTCACGCCGAGCGCAAATTGTGGCACAACCTCGCCGGGTGCTGCACGGCATGCTATCCTAGCCGGACTCATTGATTGACCATTCCGACTGATTCCCGAGACCGCCGACGAAAGAAATCGCCTTGTCCAACCCCACATCGTCTCATTCCGATCCGTATCCCTCCGACGTGCAGATTGTGGAATCCGGCGGGCGCACGTTCCTGTTGGTCGGCACGGCGCACATCTCGCAGGAGTCCGCCGATCTGGTGCGCCAGGTGATCAGCCGTGAACAGCCGGATTGCGTGTGCGTGGAACTGGATACGCAGCGCTTTACGGCGTTGTCGGAGGGCACCCGCTGGGATGGTCTGGACCTCAAGGAGGTCATCCGCAAGCGTCAACTCAGTGCGCTGCTGGCCAATCTGATCCTGGCTTCCTACCAGAAGCGGCTCGGGGGGCAGTTGGGTGTGACGCCGGGGACGGAGTTGCTGGAGGCGACCAAGGTCGCCGACGAGCACGAAATCCCGGTGGCGTTATGCGACCGCGCGGTGCGAGTGACCATGCTGCGGGCCTGGAGGTCCACCTCATTCGTGCGGAAATTCTGGCTGCTGTCGATGCTGATCAGCAGCATGTTCGACAGCACCCGCGTTTCCGAGGACGACCTGCGCGATATCCGCAAGAAAGACGTGCTCACCGAGTTGCTTAACGAACTCGGTGCCATGTTTCCCGCCCTCCACAAGGTCCTTATCGATGAGCGGGATCTGTATATGGCGGAAAAAATGCGCCAGTGTGAGGGCGACCGCGTAGTGGGGGTGGTGGGAGCTGCCCACGTTTCAGGCATCGTTCGGGCTCTGGAGCGTTCCTCGCCCGTTGATCTGCGGGAACTCGACTCCATTCCGAAGACGCTTCCCATCGGCAAGTGGATCGGCTGGGCCATTCCTGCCCTGATCATCGCCGCCATCGCCGCTATCGGCTTGCGGCAGGGCGCGGCCGCCATGGGCGACAGCGTGCTTTACTGGATTCTGGTGAACGCCATTCCGTGCGCGGTCGGCGCCACCCTGGCGCTGGCGCATCCGTTGACGATCCTCGCCGGCCTGGTTGCGGCGCCGCTCACCAGCCTCACCCCGATCATCGGCGCCGGGTACGTCACCGCCTTCGTGCAGGCGTACGTTGCCCCGCCGCTGGTTCACGAGCTGCAGACCATAGCGGAGGACATGCGGGTTCCCGGGAATTGGTGGCGCAACCGGCTGTTGCGCATCTTCCTGGCATTTATTTTGCCAACGTTCGGCAGCCTGATTGGTACCTACGTGGGTGGATACGGCATCCTGACGGACCTCTTCTGATCTGACCGTCAGGGCGGTCTCGCGTGAGATGAGGTATCGGGGCGTTTCAAGCAAGGAAGTGAAGGCGCCGGGTTTACTCCCGACCCGACAAGGTGCTGGAAAAGTCGCTGGCGTCCGAATCCATTTTCGAGCCTACCGAGGTTGCGCAGACCGCACAGCGGTAGTCGTATTTGTTCCCCGTAGGCAGGACCAGTAACAAGTGCTGCCGGACCGGCTGCGCCCGACGGCAGCGCTGGCAAAACATCTCTGAAGCCTCCAACGACCTGTAATGCGGCTGTTCGGACACACTCTCCTCCTTTTCTCTGGCCGGGGCACTCCATGAGCGAACCACATGATCCGGTCACTTACGCCGCCGCGGGTGTCGATCTGGAACTCGGCGACGCCGCCTCGCGCCTCCTCTACGAGGCCGCGCAGCGGACCTGGACGCAACGACAAGACCGTCTGGGCGCGGTCATTATACCGCACGACGATTTCTCGGGCATACGGGCCATCGAGGTGGGCAGCCTGCCGCCGGGCACGGTCATGGGGGTGGGGT
>JAPOQD010000135.1 GCA_026710905.1 Halieaceae bacterium | reverse complement strand
TGGCGCCGCTGTGGGGCGTGCCAAAAAACCTGGCGCTGGCCGCTTTATGGACAAGCTTTCCAAGAAAGCCGGGAAATGGGTCTTTTGCCGCCGTAACGGAAGCCATAGTACTGTCCACCTCGCCAAGCCACTGTTTGGCATCGTCTATCTGGGACTCGCCGTATGGCGCATCCGCCTCCACATAGGCTTTGCTGAAATCATTTGCCGCCTGCAACTTGTTGGCTACGGTCGCAGCATCCCCACCCCCGGGGTTCTGCCTGGTGCCATCGACTACATTCAGGGCAATGGAAGCCAGGGTAAATCTCCCCTCCCGCAGGCCGTTGACATAAAAATTCAAGCCTCCGTTATCTGCAGGCCTGCCCAGCAATTGCAGGAAGATGTTGTCGACCAGTCCCTCGTCATCCAGATCCCCGAAGCGGTCGGTAAATTCCTTCGAAGTGCCGAACTCATTGATAATTTCCATCAGGTTGCCATTCACTTCCTCCAGCTTTCCCGCCCAGAAGTCGAGACCGCCGGCATCGCCCGGACGCCCGTAATAGGCCATATACATGATCTGCACCTGGTCACGGTAGTTGGGCTCGTCCTCGTCTCCGGTTTGCGCAAAACTCACCAGGCAGAGGCTCAACAGGAGTGCAACACTCAGCGTGTTCAGCAACTTGAAAACTTTCATGGTCAATCTTCCCGACCCTATTTCGTGCATAAGTGCGTTTCTATTCTCGTTTGCCGCTGATAATAAAGGAACTTCTAAAATCCGCCAGGGGTCTGAGCCATGGGAAGCTTCGTGTTCGCACAAAAAGGCCTTGCGGCAAATCCGGCGAGCATATTCGAGAAAAACCGTACAGGGTGGTGCTCATTTTATCCCTTCCCTTCCAATGAAGCTTTCCCAGGTGGTGAGCCATAACATAACTAGAGGTAACTACTCACGCCCCAGAAAAAAGGGCTCTGACCCCTTTTTTCGCCCTACTCACCGGCCTGCCGGCGCAACAATTCCCAACCCTGGACGGAGCAGGGGGGCGAGGAGTTAAAAATAGAGTAAATACCCGCTAAATCTGCGAGAATTGGCATCTCGTCAGCAAGCTCCGACAATGCCGCAGTCCAAGCCATTGGTCCATCAATCCCTGAAGCCTTCCCAGCCAAGTACAATACCACTGGGTTGCGTTTGGCGATGAGAATGAATTTCCTTCAGACCGCCTTCGTTCTCGGCAGTGGTCTTCTGTGGTCCGGTACGGCGGCCGCCGCAGCATCCCGCACACCACCAAACAGCCCCCCGGTCATTCGGGCCCATGCTCTGGCCGAGGCGCCAACGCTCGATGGCAGGGTAGTCGGGGACTCCCGCTGGGCCGAAGTTGCACCCGTTACCGATTTTTGGCAGACCCGGCCCTACGAAGGTCAAGCCGCCACGCAAGCTACCGAGGTACGTATCGGCTTCACTGCTACGGCGCTCTACATAGGCGCGGTACTGTTCGACGATGATCCCGAGGGCATCATTGTGTCCGACAGCCGGCGCGACGCGGAACTTGATGAGACGGACAGTTTTCAGGTCATCATCGACGGCTTCCGGGACCGTCAGAACGGTTTTGTGTTTGGCACCAACCCGGCCGGAATTCAATACGACGGCCAGGTAATCAAGGAGAGCGGCAGCACCAGTGGTCCTGGCGGAAGCAGCGAAATTAATCTCGATTGGGACACCAATTGGGAAGTGGTAACTTCGAAAAGCGAAATCGGCTGGAGCGTGGAAATGGAGATTCCCTTCAAATCCTTGCGCTACTCGCAAACCGGCATGCAGATTTGGGGGATCAACTTCCAGCGCAATATTCGCCGCAATTATGAAGAGGCCTACTGGTCGCCTTTGCCTCGGCAATACAACCTGCACCGCATCTCCCTGGCGGGTACGCTGGAAGGCGTCTCTGCGCCGACCCAGCGAAATCTCAAGATCACCCCCTTCATGCTCGGAAATGTACAGGATGATGATGCATTGAACGGGACCAGCCATGGCAGTGAATTTGGCCTGGATCTGAAGTACTCCATTACTCCCAGCCTGACCCTGGATGCGACCTACAACACCGATTTCGCCCAGGTCGAAGTAGATGAGGTAGTGGTGAACCTGGATCGGTTCAGCGTTTTTCTCCCGGAGAAGAGGCCCTTTTTTCTGGAAAATGCCGGCCAGTTCTCGGTGGGAAGCTCCGAGCAGGTCGAACTTTTTTTTAGCCGCCGCATCGGTATCAGCAGCGGTGGGATGCAGATTCCGATCGACGGTGGCTTGCGCGTGTCGGGAAAATTGGGCGCCAGCACCAATATCGGGCTGCTGCACATGCGCTCGGAGGCCAAATACCAGGAAGCGCCGCAAAACGATTTCTCGGTGCTTCGGGTAAGCCAGGAACTGCAGAACCGCTCGTCTTTCGGGGCGATTTATGTTCAGCGCCAGGGTGACGGCAGTTTCGGTGATATCGACAAAGATGACGATTACAACCGTACCTACGGCATTGATGGCCGCTGGGGAATTGGCGACAAGATACTATTTACCGGATATGCCGCCAAAACCGATACCGAGGGGCTCAACGGAAGGACCCATGCTTTCTCTCTGAGAGGGGATTACGAATCGGAGAAATGGACCAACTCTGGTTCTTACACCGAGGTTGGCGATGACTTCAATCCCGAGGTTGGATTCCTGTCTCGTAGTGACTACCGCAAGCTTGGTTTTCTTTCCATGCACCGCTATCGGCCGAAGGACCTGTGGGGATTGCACGAGTTGCGTCCGCACATTTCCTATCAGGGGTATTGGGATTTTGACGGCCGCTACGAATCCGGACATGTCCACGTGGACAATCACTGGGAGTTCAAATCCGGTATGAGGTTTGACACCGCGGTGAACTTCCTTCACGAAGACGTGCTCGAGCCCTTCGACATCATCGACGGCGCCACCGTGCGACCGGGTGAGTACAACAACAGGGAATTGCAGTTGAACTTCAACTCCAACCAGGGGGCGCCCTTGAGTTTCGACATCGAGGCCAGGTTTGGAGGCTTCTTCAGTGGCGACAAAACCACGCTGGAGCCGGCCGTGAAATACCGTATCGGAGATACCTTCAACTCGGAGTTGTCCTGGAATTACAACGATATCGATTTGGGAGGGCCTGGTGGCGATTTCACGATCAATGTGGGCGTCCTCAAGCTCGCCTACTCGTTTACCCCCAAGATGTCCCTGCAAGCCCTGGTGCAATATGATGATCGGGATGATTCCGTCGCGTCCAACCTGCGTTTCTCCTGGCTGCAATCGGCAAGTTCCGGACTGTACCTGGTGTATAACGAAGTGGACCTGGAACGATTCGGTGAAAACCGGCGGCGCAAGGAGTTCATTCTGAAATTCAGCCACATCTTTGATGTATTGTAGAGTTTGGTGGCTTGGGGGTCAGGTCTCACATTTCACATGCTCACCTTCCAGCGCAGTTTCCTTGATTCGAATACGCGGATAACGGGCAAGGGGACATATTGATGAACTCGGTAACCGCCGGCGGCCAACTCCCCTATCGCGACTTTATCGCGCAGGGATTGCACTATCTCACTCGCACCCACTCCGGGGTTCCAACTGCCGAAATTATCAGTAGCGCCAACTGGAAAGGAGCCGCGCTCAGCCCGGATCAAATCACCTGGCGCTTTACCGCTAAACAAATTGCAGCACTGGAACAACGGGCCGAAGAAATTCAGCTCGAGGGAAAATCCATCGCGGAAGTCGCAGCCAGTGATTTCGATATTCCCGCGCTGGCAGGCTTTATCCGTGACTGGCGGCAAGCGCTGACAGATGGCGCCGGCGTGGTTCTGGCCAAGGGACTGCCCGTACACAGTTGGGGCAAGAGAACGGCCTCACTTGTTTACTGGGGAATCGGTCATCTGTTGGGCAAGCCCGGCGCACAGAATCCGCAGCAGGAACTGTTGGGCCACGTAAAAGACTATCGGGAACACCATCCTGAAGTACGCCTGTATCGAACCAATGCCCACATCAGGTTCCACTGCGACCCCGCAGATGTGGTCGGCCTGCTTTGCCTGCAGCCTTCGGCAAGCGGCGGCGCCAGCCGTATCGCCAGCTCGGTTGCCATTTTCAACGAGATAAGGCGCCGGGACCCACAACTCGCCGCTAGACTCTTCAAACCGTTTCGCATGGACCGGCGGGGGGAAGAAACGCCGGGTTCAAGGCCCTGGGACCTGATTACGCCCAGTTGCTTTGATGGCGCCACGCTGCGAACCTTCTGGCATACCGACTACTTTGAATCCGTAGCCCGTCACCAGGACGTTGAGTTGACCCGTGAAGAGTCGACCCTGATCGAATGGTTCGAGGAAATTGGTAACGATCCTGCGTTCCGTCTCGACATGGATTTCGAGGCGGGTGACATCCAACTGATTTCGAATCACAGCATCGTTCATGGCCGAACCGCCTACACTGACAACGATACTAGCCGTCATCTGCTCAGGCTGTGGTTATCCCTGGAGTAATTCCCTGCCTCCGGCTAACAACGAATGGTGAAGGGCTCTCCAACCGGCGCCTTGGTGAAGGCGGCATTGATCGGCGTAGCGATCAGGTCGGTTTGCAGGGCCGGCGTGAGCAGGTGATCAAGCGCCGTGGTATCCGTCACCGCCGGGTCCAGCCATACATCAAAATCGTCGGGTGACAGCCACAGCGGGGTTGATTTCCGGTGAATATTGGCCAGGGAGGGATGCCCAGGCAGGGTGATAATCGACGCAGACCAGGCGGGCCCGCCGCCGGCTGGGTCAGGCCATTCCTTCCAGAGCCCGCCAAAGGCGATGGCGCTGCCATCGGCGGGAGTCAGCAGGTGTGGGTTCTTTCGCTCCTGGCTCTCCACGAACGCGGTGGCCGGTACAATGCAGCGCCTGCGCCGGTATTCCGCCTTTTTCGGCAGTTGCCGGTAATTGGTGTTCACGCTGAACCACTTCGGGTCGGGAACCATCCCCGCGGCGGACGCCTTCAAGTATAGCCACCAGGTCGCCACCCGGACCCTGCGCTCACCGGCAGCTCCGGTGACAATACTGATCGCCGCACCGGGTTTGGCGTTCCGTGTGTAGAGAAATTCCGCGGCGTTCACGCCCAGGCGGCCGGCCAATTCGGCGGTTCCATCCTTCTTGATCAACACAAAATTCGTACACATAAGGCCTCTGGCTATTGATACAGGTTTCCATGGCGGCCCTCATCCACAAGCTGCCGGGAAGCGGCTACGGTGTTGACACGGGTTACGCTGTTTGCAGATTTACAGATCACCGGCCCCAGACATCTTGCCAGGCCGCGAACTCGGCAGGCGTTACCTGGTAGCGCGCGAAATTGCCCTCGTGCAGACTCAGCAGCTCTCGCTCGGCAAGCGCGCGAAACCGCTCGCGCTCGTGCTCCCCGATATGCTCCTGCGTCCACGCGCCGACAAAGACAGCCGCCTGCTTCTGCTCCATGCACCCGCGGACGGCCGCGCCGGCAAGTTCGCGCAGCGCCGCCCAGTGCCGCAGCCGAAATGGGTCGACCTCAGCCGACGGCTGCCTGGAGGGAGCGTAACGGGTGGCGGATTGCTTATAGGCCCAGAGGAACACATCGCGCAATAATTCGATACGGCTCAACTCGTACACACCGAGTACGGCTTCGTTATAAACGTTCCGTGGCAAGCCCTCGAAGGAAAGCGGCGACAGATTCGCCCTGATCAGCGGAATGTTCGCGGCGAGACGCGACACCCGCTCGTTGGCATCATCGAACGGCTGCAAATAGGGAAGTTGCGCCATGACGAAAAAGGCCTGCTCGAAGGGATCAATAATGGCCGCGGCGGTGGCGAGAATCCGGGTAAAGCAATCTTCGATCATTTGCGGCGTCCCCGCCGGACGAAACGCGGAATTCGGGATTTCCACGCCGATCTGGCGCAGCCGGCCCGCCGCTTCCGGGTCGGCGAGCAGGTCGCCCGCCAGCAACGCGTGCAGGTTGAGAATGGTGTAGCGATCAAAACCAATCTCCTGCCCCGTTCCGAACAGAAACGCAATCGCCTCCTTGTGGTTCAGGATCATCTGTGTTTCGAAGGGGTCCTTGCCATCCACGGTCTCGCCGAGCTCGACCAGACGCAGGGTTTCAAGCAGGGAATAGGAGTTGCCCTCAAGACGGCTGGAGTTCCAGGACAGGTCAACCAGCAGCCGCTTCAACAGCTTTCTGGCATAGACCCCGCTGTGTCGTTTGGTGATATTCGGCTTGCCGATCTCGTGCAACTGCGCCCGCTCCGCCGCGGTGAGATAAAAGGTTTCGTTGGGCCGGTAAGCACTGAGGAGCTTGCGGGAAAAGTTGACCGGCTTGCGGGCACGGAGAGGCTGGTTGACATACTTCAGAATGCTGGCGCCGAGCTGGGACAGGGTTGGCGAATCCTCGAGCCGTTTCTCCAGGGCGGGGTCTCCCGGTGCAGAATTCACTTGCGGCAGGCAGTAGCGAGCCCCGCGGCCGCCGCCTTGCAGAACCAGGCGCTTGTCAGCGACCAGGGACTTGAGGCGGTATTGCAAGGTCCGGCGTGGCGGCGCGGGCGCCAGGGCAGCATGGAGCTGCTGCGTATTCATGCCGTTCGGGTGCTGCCGCACAGCATCTTCAATGGCCAGTAAATCCTCTTCCTGGATACGTCTTGTCATGTTGTCTCTCTCTATTCTCGCAGCCTTCAAGTTCTCTGGCTGCCTGGCATTGATGGCTTGTTATCTGCCATTGACAGTTTGTTTCCTGCTCAAACACCTGCTTGAGAAATATATATCATATTCACGCAATTATATATTAATATGCGCAAATATGTTATTTCAACGCCATTTTCGGCTATTAACGGCTATTTCCAGTAATTTCTTACTTTTTAAGAGCTTATATTGATCATTTGCGGGCTTTATAATGTACCCTTGTAGGTAATACAAAATATTGATAGTTATTGTTCAGTATTATATCGTATTAAAATATATGGGTTTTGCCCATTTTTTAAGGATTTACAGCAAAGTTTCAATGCCACTTTACACCCAGACCCCAATAAACGGTTTTCCACTTGGCAAGAAGAAAATAGGACACCCAATATTTCAAATAAAAATTGGGGCCTTCGAATGAGGTGGGTGTCCTGTATTCATTCCCCGTACTTCTCCATCCAGCGATGAATGGCCAGCAAGTGGCCTTCGCAAGGGACTCGGCCCTGCCGAATACGGCGGAACAGGGGCCCGGATTGGTGGCCAACCTGTTGTAACCATGCGTGGATGCGGGAGAAGGGGTAACCTTGGGAGAGGAGATATCTAAAAGATGAGTACTTATTTTAATGAGCCAAGCCTCCTGGAGGCACCTACCAAGCGGGCTGCATACTGTGATCGCACTAGCTACTTAATGGCCGAAATGTCTCGTCTGGCCTATTTCA
>JAPOQD010000134.1 GCA_026710905.1 Halieaceae bacterium | reverse complement strand
TGTCCGGCAACGCCTTCTCAACCGCACCAGGAACGACCAGCGGCCATTCAATGAATTGCTGCAGTACTTCGCCATGGAGCGCTTCCTCTACCGGTTATCTCAATCCGCCCATGCTGACAAGTTCATTCTCAAGGGCGCATTGATGCTGCAAGTTTGGCATTCGCCAGAGTTCCGTCCGACCATGGACATTGACCTGCTTGGGCGGACGAGCAACGTGGAAGACGATCTTATCGCACAGGTCCAGGATATTCTGGCCGTCACTGTGGAACCGGACGGTCTCGCCTTTGATCCGGATTCAATCCGGGCAGGGCTGATGGAAAAGTAACACGACCGACCACCCTTTGGGGCCCTGTACCCGGAGGGTGCGCCGTGGCGAGGCCGCCACCGGTAACGGGGGGTTGGGGGCCGCTTTTGGCCGTTCTTGCCGCTTAAACCACTACCTCGCGGGCGTCCACGCCGGAACGCAACAGGCCCCATGCCCACAACAGCACAACAAACGCAAAACCGGCAAACAGCACGAAGGGTCCGGTCGGATGCCAAACATCGAACAGGTAGCCGCCGACGATCGACGCCACCATGATTCCGAATGCGCCGCACATATTGAAGAAGCTCACTACCGCGCCGCGAATATCTTCCGGGGAGCGCTGCGCGATCAGTACCGAACTGGTGACGATGCAACCCACTTCGCCGAGCCCGATAAATACCGCGCAGACGATCATTTCCACGCCGAATGGGTCGTTTACAAAAAACGTTCCACCATAGCCGAGCACCGCACACAACATTGCCAGCATCAGCGACTTGAATTGATTCAGCTTGTCGGTCAGCACCCCGAACAAGGGCGCGCCGAACAGCGTGAAGGTATTTACGATGCCGAAGATCAGCCCGGCGCGGGCAAAGGCGTCGGCGGTGGTCATTCCCAGATTCAGCGTCCCGTGCTGAACCAGCCACAGGGTAAGAAACCCGCCAACCACGGCCAGATTGCCACGGGACACAAAGGCGGCGCCGTAGGAGAGCAGAATGATCGGGTCACGCGCAGCGCGCAAGCCTTTGCGCAATATTTGCAGGAAGCGTTCGGTTTTGCCGGATGAGCCTTCCCTTGCCTCGGTCAAGCCAATCAGACAAATGCAGACCATGGCAAGGCATACCCACATGACCAGGGTGTAGACTTCGGTGCCCGCGCTGAGCACATCGGCGCCCTGATCCTGCAACCTCTTCGGCATGCGCAGCAGCACAAATACGGAGATCAGGGCGCCTATGCCGTTGGCGAAGCCGTGAACGCCCATCGCCTTGCCGCGGCTGCCGTCCTGCGCATAATCCGCGATCAGAACAACCACTATGCAGCTATACGCGGCGAGTCCGGTGGAGAACAGGATGCGGGCAAACGCCAATTCGGCAAACGTTTCGGAACGCGGAAAGAAGTAACACGCGGCCGCGGTGAACATAAATGCCGCGGCCAGTATCGGTTTGCGTCCGATCTTGTCCGACAATGCCCCCCAAAACCCTACCGTGATCAGCAGGGCGATTTCGCCGATCAAACTGATTTGTCCGGTTACCAGTCCTTGTTCAGACTCCGGAATATGCAGAAACTCGGTCAACAGGTAGGGCTGCATGCCCGGTACAAAAGTAGCCAGCATGATGCCTACCGTGCAGGCCAGGAAGTAACTGGACATGTTCCAGCCGTTGACTCCCGGCATCAGGTAAATCAGTAAAAAACGCTTGTTCGCGGCGGTATTCATGGTAATCCCCTAGTAAATATTCGAACTCTGGAAAAGTTCTTTCCAGCGCTGATCAATCTTTTCCAGTGCGTCCGGGAACTCTTTCACAAGCTGCTCCTTGTTCAACGGCGGCCACTGTTGCGGACCGCCTTCTTCCGGCATTTGCCGGGTCGCATCAATGATGATTTTCGAGGTTACCTTCTTGCCGCCGCCCGATGGGTCAAGCTGTTGTGACAGGGTTTGCTTGATGAGCTGACTGGCCGGGTGGGGTTGCCAGCGCGCACCCAGCGCGGCCATTACCTGCCTGGGGTTGCGCACATCGATATCCGGGTCAACCAGGATCACGACCTTGCCGATGGACATCATGCCGGTAATGACCTGGCCCGCCGCCATGGCCTCTCCCGGCCGGGTCTTGTTGATCGAAACAATCATTACCCCAAGCGCATCGTTTGGTATGTGCACATCAACCAGGCTCGGCACACTCATTGTAAAACGCGCCAGTGCACTCGCTTCCAGGGGTGCGGTGAAGAAGCCGCGGGTTATTCCACAGTAGCAATTGGGCACCCAGGGGTCCGGCCGATGGGTGATGGTCTTCACATTCATGAAAAAGTTTTCCGGCTTGTGCGCGCCCATGAACCCGTACAACTCGCCATAGGGACCTTCCGGCTCGGTCTGGTCCAGCGGAATCTCACCCTCCAGCACCATTTCCGCATGCGCGGGAATCAGGATATCGGTGTCTTCGGATTTGACCACCTGCACCGGTTTGCCGCGCAGGCAACCCGCGGCGGCCAACTCATCCTGGCCCTGCATCGGGGTAAACTTTGACGAACTCATGGCAAAGGTGATCGGGTCGGCGCCGACTACAATGCTGACTTTCGCCACTTTCTCGCCACGCCGCTGCAGCGCCATCAGGTAATTCCAGCCGTGCTGGCCGATTTCAGGATTGACGCCAATCCTGTTTTTTGTTTTCACCTGGCAACGATAGGTGCCGGTGTTCTTGCCGAGTTGTTCATCTTCGGTAATCACCGAACCCATGGAAATATAGGCTCCGGCGTCGGCCGGATTATTCTGGATCCAGGGAAATTCGAACAAATCGACCTCGGCGCCCGTTTTGACCACTTCCTTGACCGGCGCCGCCTCCCGTTCAAGCTCCAGCGGAGGCACCGGTTGCCAGCCGCGCATGCCGCCTTTGGCTTGCACGGCAGCCATGGCCGCCCGGTACATTTCCGTATGGTCGTCGGTTATGTGCGCTACCCCAAAGCCCATGGCCTCGCTGACCAATGGGCCATAGACATTGCCCAGCACAGGGGTACTGTAGCGCCTGCCATTGATTAGTGTGTTTTCGATGAGAAAGGCCGGCGCCTCATTGAAGCCGATGCGCTCGATCAGCCGATAGGCCAGGGCGGTCGATTGGTACTCGTCCTGATTCATTTCCTCAATGCGCAACAGGTGTCCATTGTGCTCCAGGGCGGCGATGTAGTCGCGCAGGGACTCGAAGGGTCCGGTGATCTTGCCGTTGCTGCTCATGGTTCAAACCTTGCCTTGTTCAAAGTGTATTGGTGTTACAGTCCGAGTGCGCCCGGATTGATCCGGCGCTCGGGGTCAACCAGGTGCTTGATGTTTTCGATCAGGGTTCTGGCGGGCGCCCGCAGCGCCTGGCGGTAGTGATACTCCTTGCCGATTTGCAAATGCGCGGCGCCCATTTCCGAAAACAGCAGGGCCAGACGCTGGCGCAGCGTATCGATGAAGCGGCGCGCTTCGGGGTTTGCGGCAAAACCCTGCTGCCGCCGCAGCACCGACTCCTGTACCGTGTTGCGATGCAGTTCATTGAGTTCATCGGGCCAGAAAAACAGGGGCTCAATGAAAAAGCAGTTGGTTGATACGGTCGTAAACAGGAAACCGCATTGCACTTCAAATTGTTCGATGCGAACCCGCTGCTCATGGTAGAGGGCCTGCACCCGGGAAACGCAATCCAACACCCGGGAATGGGGCAGCAGCGCATGAATCGGCGCCCAGCGTTCTCCCTGCGGCCCGACGATGTTATTCAATGGGTTGAACGGGCTGGCGCGCAACAGGGTTGGAACGCTGTTGTCGATCCTTTTGCCGCCGTGGCGCAGGCAAATTTCCGCCACTCTGGCCACCGCCGCCCGAGCGGCGGCCTTGCTGCGCTCTTCTACCGTGGCGTGAATCGGGTAGTTCGAATCCTGAACCGCCGAGCGGCCGTGGAGCGCCATGCGCCCGGCCTTGCCGATGGCATCCCCGGCCGAATCGGCCTGGCGAAGCACGTTGCCGAGCGCCTTCAGGTCATTCATGATCGAGTCTCGTTGTGCGCGCACGCTGTTCAGGGTCGGATCCGTGCCGAACATTTGCGCAACCAGGTTTTCTCTCGCAATTTGACTCATGGCGGTAAGTTGAGCGGGACATTCGACAAAGTCGAAAGAGACATGTTCAACTGCTTCAAATTCAGGCAGCAGGCGCAGAGTGACACTGGTCTTGATACCGAGTGCGCCGCAATCGCAGCAAAATATTCCGGTCAGGTCCGGCCCAAAGTGGCGGAAAAAGGGAGCGCCGTTTTGTTGCGCCGCCGAACCTGTGTTGAGAATACTGCCATCGGCCAGCACCACCTCCAGGCTGATCACCGAATCCGCCGAGGCGCCGAACAGGCCCGCACCCCAGTAAACACTGCTTTGTGAGACGCTGCCGCCAACCGTCGCGTGAATACCCGATAGCGGACCCCAAAAAGGCGTTCGCAAGCCGAGCGGACGCAGGGCTTCATGCAATGCCTTCCAGGTGCAGCCCGCCTCAACGCGGACATACATGTCCTGCCGGTTGATTTCGAGAATTTCATTCAGCGAGCTGGTGTCAACCATAACGCTGCCGGCTTCACTGGGGACGTAAGCGCGGGTGTAGGACATTCCGCCGCCACGGGCGATCACGGCGCGCCCGGCCCTGGTCAGGCAGCGAACGCCGGCTGCAAGTTGTCCAGGGGTTTGCGGGCGTATCACCAGGCCCGCGGGGATATCGCGGCAGAAAATATCCTGGGCAAACAATACCAGCGAAGCTGCATCGTCCAGCAGCCCCTGTTTGCCGAAAATGGTCTCAAGTTCAGCACGCAGTTCCCCGGGCAGCTTATTCATGCTTCATTGCGCCGGCGCACTGACCACCCCATCGGCCACCAGTTCAGCTTGTTCAGCCGCATCCAGGCCCAGGTCAGTCAATATTTCCAGTGAGTTGCGGCCGGGCTCCGGTGGGTCGCTGTGCAAGCCCAGGCGTTCACCATTGATCGCGATCGGGCAGGCCGGCAGTTTTACCCGGCTGCCGTCAGCCAGCGTTACCGCAAGCAAACCACCACTCTCATTCAAGTGTTGATCTTCAAACAGGTCGGCGGGTTTGTTGATCGGGGCGAAAGGAACTCCCGCCCTCTCCAGCTTTTCCAGCAACCGATGTTTCGGAATTGACAGGAAAACTTCGGCGATCCGGGGCAACAGTTTGTCGCGGTTCAATACCCGATCATTGTTTTTGCGCAAGCTCTCGTCGCGCAGGAAATCAATCAGGCCGAACTCCTCGCAAAACACTTTCCATGCGCTGTCGCTGACCACCCCGACAAACAGCTTGCTGCCATCATCACAGTCGAAAATATCGTAAACGGCCCAGGCCGATTGGCGCACCGGCATCGGCGCCGGTTCGGCGCCGGACACGGCTTGTTGGGCCATGTGCTGTCCGACCATAAATGCGGTAGTTTCAAACAGTGCGCTGCTCAGATGTTGTCCCCTGTTGGAGTGATGACGTTGCTGCAACGCCGACAGAATAGCGATAACCCCGAACATGCCCCCGGTGATGTCGATAACCGACGAACCCGCGCGCATCGGTTTCCCGGGAACTCCCGTCATGTAGGCCAGGCCGCCCATCATTTGGGTCACTTCATCGAGCGCAGTGCGGTGCTGGTAGGGGCCCGCAAGGAAGCCTTTCAGGGAACAGTAGATTAATTTGCTGTTCTCTTCTGCAAGCTCGCTGTAGCCCAGGCCGAGCTTGTCGAGTGCCCCGGGCCTGAAGTTTTCGATCAGTACGTCGGAGGCGTGAATCAGTTGTTTGGCGATCTGTAAACCGCGGGCGCTTTTCAGGTTCAGCGCCAGGCTTTTCTTGTTGCGGTTATACATGGAGAAGTAACCCGCGCCGCTGCCTTGCAGGTTACGGGTATGGTCACCTTCCAGGGGTTCCAGTTTGATGACTTCGGCGCCAAGGTCGGCCAGTATTACGCCCACCGCCGGCCCCATGACCATATGCGACAATTCCACAACCCGAACCCCTCTCAATGGTAAATCTGCCGGGTTGACGAAAGTGGCGTCCAAGTGTCTTTTCCTGGGGGTTCTTTTTTTGATTTGTTATTATGATATAACATTAAGCTATTTTACAAGGAAGCCAGAGCCGTGCGCGATATCCTGATCAGCGAAGTGGGCCCCAGGGACGGTTTGCAGAACATCAAATCCATCTTGCCCACCGAGGCCAAGAAACGCTGGATTCATGGTCAGCACCAGGCTGGCGCAAGCGAGATTGAGGTGGGTTCGTTTGTCCCGGCGCAACTGCTGCCACAGCTTGCCGATACGGCGGAGCTGGTTGCTTACGCAAGCGGTTTGCCCGATTTGACCGTCTCCGTGCTGGCGCCCAACAAACGTGGCCTGGAGGCCGCGGTGAAAAGCGGCGCGCACAAGGGCTCGATTCCTTTTTCCATGAGTGAAAGCCATTCGATCAAGAATGTACGCAAGAATCACCCGCAGATGCTGGAGGAAGTGCGCTCGTGCATCGAATTTCTTCGCCAGTTGCCGCGGGACCGGCGGCCGGCCTTTGAAGTCAGCATATCAACCGCCTTTGGCTGCACCATCGAAGGCGAGGTTCCCGAGGACCAGGTGCTGCGCCTGGTGGAACAGATCGTTGCCCTGGGCGCTGATGAAGTGTGCCTTTGCGACACCACCGGTTACGCCAATCCGGTGCAGCTTGCCCGCTTGCTGGAGGCGGTCTGGGCCAATTGCGGGAGGGACAAAATGGATTCCGTGCACCTGCACAACACCCGCGGCCAGGGCATTGCAAACGCTCTTCGCGCTGTCGAACTGGGCATTACCACCGTGGATGCTTCACTGGGTGGCCTGGGGGGCTGCCCCTTCGCACCGGGCGCCAGTGGCAATATCGTTACCGAAGATCTGGTTTTTCTACTTGAGTCCATGGGTCTCAGAACGGGTATGGACCTGCCCAGGCTGCTCGAGGTGCGCGAGCAACTGCAACGCGATTTGCCGGGAGAAGAACTGTATGGTTTCGTCGCCGCGGCGGGCTTGCCAAAAACCTACACGGCGGCTGCCTGAATCCTCATCAGGCGCCGCCGCAATACCGATTCGCGCCCGGCCGGACCACCGGGAAAGGCGGCCGGCAGGAGTGTCCGCAGCATGGCCCGCATGAAATACAGAGAAATACTGATTCCCTTGCTTGCTGTTTGCTGGTGGGCGCCGATACCCGCGGCCGGGGTGGAGATTCCCGCCGGTGAGGAGTATTGCGCTGCAGCACAGCAGTGGATGGTCACCACCAGACTGCCGGTCACCAATACCGTTCACAAGGATTTCGACGGCTTTGTAAAGTCCAAGGCCAGCGCCCAGCCGCTGGGCACTCACCAATACGTGAGCCGATTCCGGTTTCCGGAAAAAGAGCGGGAGATTGAGGGTCTGGTGTCGTGCAAGTTCAAATCGGCGGATGAAATCGCCGCCATCCATGGCCAACAGACAGTAGCGGAACAAAAAACCTGTCAGGCGTTGATCGGTGATCGCCTGGCCGTGCTGCGTGCCGCCCTGGGTGATTCGGCCGTACTCCAGGACAGGCAGCTTGTCGTCGGCGAGGATGAATTGGCGCGGATGGGGCCTACCTGGTTTCGGCCCTGGCCCTTTGACGCCGCGGTGCCGGGCGGTCAGGGGCAAACGGTGTTGCGGGCCAAGGCGCTGCGGGTGGCGTACAAGTCCCGGGCCCCGATCCCAAAAGCGTTCAAGGGTGTTTACTACTGCCACTTGCCGAGCGATGAATTCCTGCAAGCCTTGCTGCTCGGTCAAATCAGCGCGGACGACCAATTTCAGCTAAGCGAGTAGATGTACTCCCAACGCTGCATTGAGCAGCAGGCCGAGCCAGATGCACCAGACCAGGGGCCGGCAGCGCATCAGTGCTCCGTGCATGATGTCATCCGTTTCCCGGCTGCTGCCTTCCCTCATCATTCGCCCAAATGCGGGCACGAAAGGCCGTAAGTAAATACGTATGCCGATTCCGCAACCGACCAGCGCGGCGAACACCAACAACTTGTAGATTACCCAGTTTGCCGTAGCGCTGCCGGCATCCGACAGGTGCCTCACCGACCAGGCCAACAAAACCAGCACCACCACCATGCGGAAGTACAGATCGAATTTGGCCAGCCATTGCGTTAGCGGCTTGCCTGCGTAGTGGTGCAGGTACAACACATTGCCCAGCCACCACAGGCTTACCAGCCACACCGCGGCGAGACCCCAGGGTGGAAGCGCCATGACGTTCTGCAAGCTGGCCAGGTGAACGCCAAAAACAAAGATCAGCGGCATCGCAATTTTTGGGCCCTGGTCGCAGGCCAGCATGATTTTCAGCGCGGTTTGTCTCGCTTGTGGCGACAGGCCGCGATTGATGACTTGTTTACTGGCGAAGAAAGTGCCGAGGTCACCACCCAGCCAATACACCATGGCGATTATGTGCGCGTACTTGAAAAAAAGGATTTCCATGTTGTCAGTCCTTGCTATGGGGCCATATTCGGGCCTGCCGTGGGGCGCGCCTGGTATTGCCCCCGGGGGCTGCCGACGATGGCGCCGCGGTCATTGACCAGTTCGCCGCGAAGGAAAGTACTGGTGACTTTTCCGTTCAGTTGCAGGCCTTCAAACGGCGTGTACCCCTGCGCCGATTCGGATTCGCCGGAGCGAACGGTGAAGGATTGACCGGGGTCGAACAAAACCAGGTCGGCATCAAGTCCCGCTGCAATATCGCCCTTGTTGTGCAGGCCATAACGCGTCGCCGGTTGCCAGCTTAACAACTCGGCCATTCGATTCAGCGAAAGACCGCGCTTGCGCCCCTCGCTGTACAATCCGGAAAGCAGATATTCGGTGCCGCCGAAGCCGGATTTCGACAACCAGATGTTGCCTCCGTCACGATGATCCTGGCCTTCGGTTTTCAGTTCCTCCGAGCAGCAGGCGTGGTCGCTGACCACCCAGTCAATATCGCCCTGCAACAGGGATTCCCAGAGAAACTCCACGTCCTCTCGCGAACGAATCGGTGGATTGACCTTGGCATGACAGCAGGTCTCGCTGTCGTAATCGAGCAGCAGGTGCCCGATGGTTACTTCGCGGCGGAAATTTATGTGGGAAAACAGCGACTGCATCATCATTGCCGCCTCTACCGCCTTCCTGGAACTGAGATGCAACAGGTTGATATTGAGGCATTCCGTTTCGTAGGCGAGGTAGGCAGCGATCCAGATGGCCAGCCCCTCGGAATGGGGCGGGCGGGCCGCGCTATAGGCCCTCAACCCGGTCAGCCCGCCATCTTGCTGAACCAGCCGGGTGTAGGCGTTCAGAATATCGGCGAGCTCACAGTGCAGGCTTACACTGATGCTGTCCGCGAGTTGCGGATACGCTTTCATCAGCCGGGACGCTTCGCGCATGATGAACTCGAAATGTGCGATGTCATAACTGCTGCCATCGTCCAGCATAAGGAAGTCCCGTTGGGCATCCTTGCCGGTTTTGCCGTGCAAACCATAACCGCCGTAGAACATGAAGATTTTAAACGAGGGCACCCCTTGCTTCAGCAGCAAGTCCTCCATCTCCCCAATGTGACTGTTTGCGATCGGCGCCAGGTGGTAGCTGTAATCCACCCAATAATTGCCCCTTGAGTCGTCCAGTACCCGCGGGTAAAAGTCCTGGTAGGGTCCGCCACGATTGAGGTAGTACTGCCCGGTGCGCATATAGTTCAGCATGGTGGTTACGCCACCCTGGGCTGCCGCACGGCTTTCCGAGCGCGCGTCCTGGGCCAGCGGGGAATAAATGCCGGCGTGGGTGTGCGCATCGACCAGCCCCGGGAAAGCCAACAAACCCTGGGCATCAATGACCTGACGAGAACGCAGCGGATCGATATTCGGTTCGACCAGCGCAAAACAACCGTCCAATATGGCAATATCCGCAAGCTGCGTCCCCTGCCGATTGGGCCGGACTATGCCGGCATTCCTTACCAGGCAATCGAAATCAGCCTTTTTGGTGTTCATGCCACGGCGCCTGTTGTCCTGTTCAACCGAAAAAACTTCCTGCATTGCCAAAGATTCATTCGCTGTTCCTCAGCTTGTCACTCCTAGTGCTGCGCGAGCGAGTCCCTGAGACAGTTGAACATGGCTCGCTCCATAATGAATTCCTTGGCCCGGACCTGGTCGGCGGCGGCAGTCATCAACATTTTCTGGCGCCTGCGCTGCATACCGGAGTCGCCGGCTTCCATCAGTTTCTTGTTGTCGATGGTATGCCGCTGCACAAAATCAACGGCTATCTTACGCCTCTGGCGGTCATAGTGTTCAAACAACGGGCTGTAGTCCTCACCCCGCTTGATGATGCGGACCAGTTTCTCACCGAGATTAAAGGCGTCGTGAACACCGCCATTCATGCCCATGCCGCCGAGGGGATTATTGATATGACACGCATCACCAGCCAGCACGACACGCCCCTTGCAATAGGTTTCGGCGACCCGCTGGTGAACCTTGTACAGGGTGCGGTGCTCGATTGGGTAGTCAGCAGGCTGTGGGCAGAGGCGCTTTAGCCGGGCCTGAACATGCGCATCGCTGAGCACGGCGCCATCCTTGTCATCTTGCCTTGTCGGAAACAGCACACGCCACAACTTGTCTGTTCGCAGGATGACACACCAGTCTTCCGGGCCGGAAATGTAGTTTACCCAGGACAGGTTTTCAAAAACCGATTCAAACGGGAAGCCGGTGCCGATCACCAGGAACTTCTCGTCATAGGTAAATCCGCCAAATTCGATGCCGGCGGATTTTCGCACTTGACTGCCGGCGCCATCGGCGCCTACCAGAAATCCGGCCTCGATGGTTTCGCGCCCCGCCGTGGTTTCCACCTGAATCTCCACGCCCTCATCAGATTGCCGAAAGCCGCACACCCTGGTGGAAAAGCGGTGTTGGGCATTGGCATAGCGCCGCAGGCTGTCGGCAACGATATGGGTCAATTCATACTGCTCAAGCTGTAGGCGAAACGGGTAGTCGGTTTCGCCGGCGATCAGGCTCATGTCGAACTCGGCGACTTCACCGGTAACGGCGTCCCGATACTGGTAGCGGCCGGCCCGAAGTCCCTTGCCGAGCATTTGATCGAGAACGCCGTCACCGAGGCCGGCGATCATTTCCAGGGACGGCGGGTGAAAGGTTGAGGCGCGTAAATCAATCGGCGGGCTGGCTTCCTGTTCGAGCAGCGCCACGGAAATATCCTGTTGCGCCAACTGCAGGGCAAGCAGGGAACCTACCGGCCCGCCACCTGCGATGGCCACATCCAGCATCGATTCAACCGCTTCCCTGGCTCATTTCCATCCGATATTGGAAACGCTTGGGGTTGTAAAAGGCGTAGAGAATATCCTTGACGGTTTCGTCCGCGTCCCAGGAGCGCCGCAGCAGGGTTAGAACAGCCTGGCCCGATTTCAGGCCGATGTGTTCCGCATACGTTTCCTCTGCCGCCGTGGCGCCGATGGTTTGCTCAACCCTGGAGATGGTGATGCCGTTCTTCTTGAGCAGGTCCAGCCTGGTGTGTTTTTCGAGGTTCCGCACGGTAAATCCATGCCGGATTCCCCGCGTCCAGCTAATGTAATACGCGAAGGGTGTACCGCCTTTATCACTGCGAACCCTGACCACGCGAAACGCTTTCTCGCCCTTTTCGAGGCCCAGTTCCGAGCGTATATCACCGGGTGGTATCAGCGCGCCCAGGTCGAGAACCTTGATGCGGGTGTGGCGGCCCATGCTGGCAAGTTGCTCAAGCATTCCCACCAGCGGCGCCTCCACCGCTTCCGGTTCAAATTGGTGAGTAACATGCGAGCCCTTGCCGCGTTTTCTCTCCACCAACTCCTCTTGCGCCAGTTCATCCATGGCGCGTTTGGCGGTGATTCTCGAAACCGAGAAGGCTTCGGCCAGTTGTTGCTCCGTCGGCATCCGGGTGCCGTGAGAGATGGCGCCGTTCAGGATTCTGTTTTTCAGCATGCTGTACAGTTGAAAGTACAGGGGCGTCGGCGCCTCGGCTTGCAGTGAATCCAGTTCCAGCCTGGAAAAGAGTGTATGAATGTCGGTGTCGGTCATGTCATGGGGCCAAAGAGCTGTCCTTGTATGTTTGCAGAGAAACCAATCCGCCGCCAGACCACACACGAAAAGGATACGGCCGTCGCCATTTTCAGTTGACGGCGGCATTCAAATGATATTATGTTATGTCATTATAACTTATCAAGTCAGTCCGGGAGAACAACATGAAGTTTGCAATGCATTTGGCGCCACTTCAAAACTGCATTCCGTTAGCCTTTGGGGTGGCGGTGCTGGCTTTTGCGCCGAATACCCTGCTTGCCCAGGAGGATAGCCTGGTGCTGGAGGAGATCATCGTCACCGCAAGAAAACGTGACGAGTCCCTGCAGTCCATACCATTGTCGGTAACGCCTTTCACCGCGGATATTATCGAAGAGCGCGGTTTTACCGGACTGGAAGATATTGCCCAGGCTACGGCCGGATTCACCTACGAGGGTTTTATTTCATCCTCGAACAGCGCCAACGCGGTGATCCGGGGTCTGGCGCAAACCTTCGCCACCGCGCGTATCCAGAACGTGTCGTTTTTCCTGGATGGCGTATATCTGCTGCGCCAGAGCATGCTCAATATCGGCATGATAGACATGGAGCGCATCGAAGTGGTGAAAGGCCCACAGAATGCCATCTATGGCCGCAACGCTTTCGCCGGGGCGGTGAACTACGTTACCAGAAAGCCCACGGAAGAGTTCGATGCCTACGCTTCCACAACCCTCGGCAGTGATGAACGCCTCGACTACAAGATTTCACTGGGCGGGCCGATTCTGCCGGACAAGAAACTGCTGGGTAAAATTACCTACGGCTACACGGAATACGATGGTCACACGGAAAACCAGCATCCCGTGAACGATGCCAACCCGCCCGGCCACAATACCCGCGGCAATCTGGGCGGATGGGAGGACGAAGCCCTGAGCCTGGCCCTGACCTTTCATCCGGCTGAAAACCTGTCTATCGGCGCCAGTTACTACAAGGCGGACCTCATCCGGGAAACGCAACCCGGCTACCAGATGTCCGGCCTGGGCTCACAGCGATTCAGCTTGCGCCCCGGCAACGACCTGAATTGCAATACAGCTTCCCGGCTGCACATTTCCGGCGCCTTCCCGGTGCGCGGCAACACCCTCTTTTGCGGGGAACTTCCGCAATACGTCTCGGATTTACCCGACCAACAAGTCACGGTATTTGGTCCGCGCGGGCCAATGACGGTGACTACGCCCGCGCGCAGCAGCGAAGGCATTGTGGTTGATCCGCGCGGCATCGGCCTCGTCGCCGAGACTGAAATCGCCACGCTGGACCTGAACTGGAGCATCAACGACAGTTTTTCATTGCACTATCAATTCGGTTATGCGGACCATACCGCCAATACCAACGGCGGCGCCGGCGCAGACGACCCGCTGGTGGGCTCCAATGTTCTGATCAATCAAAGCACTTTCGCCTCCGTTAATTATTCCAGCTTCCGCGCTGTTCCGAATACGACCCTGGAATCCAGTTCCCATGAACTGCGTCTGGACTGGGACAATGGCGGCAAGCTCAGCGCCAGGCTTGGTTTGTACTTTTCCGAGGTTGAGGACTCGGAAGATAACGTGCCCTACTTTATGCCCTTGTGTAATGCCGGCAATGTTACCGCCTGCAACCAGCCGATCAGCGCTTCGACCCCAAGCCCTTTCGTTACGGAAGCGCAAGCGGTCATTGGCGTAACCTATTTGCAAGGCGCCGTTCAGCACGGTAATTCCAGTGAACTCAGTGAGTTCGAAGATGAAGTAAAAGCGATTTACGGCGATTTCCAGTATCAATTCAACGACTCGATGAGCGCAACGTTTGAATGGCGTTACACCGAAGAGGACAAGGAGGTACGGCGTCTGGTTGATTCACAGGGCCTGCGCAACGGAGAGGTGGTGACCTTCCGGGCTCCGGGCGACCCGGTGTTCAATCCGCTGCCGCCATTTTTACCGCCATTGGCCTGGACGTTTACCGGGGTGATCGACGTACCCGAGGACAGTGATTCCTTTTCCTATTTTTCGCCACGCGTAATTTTTGAATGGACACCCAGCGACGACCATCTGCTTTACGCCTCGTACGCCACCGGAGTGAAATCGGGTGGTTTCAACAATGCGGTTCATGCCTTGCAACAGACCTTTGACGAGGAAGAAAACACAACGCTGGAAATCGGCAGCAAGAACACGCTGTTTGACCGCCGCCTGACCCTGAATGGCGCCATCTATTTTGTCGACTGGAAGGATATTCAGGGCAACCAGGCGCCCATCATTATCAGCCAGACCGCCTCGGACCCGGTTACCAATGTCGGCGACGCCAAAAGCGTTGGGGTGGAAATTGAGGCCAACTGGCTGCTATCCGATAACTTTTCCATCGACCTGGCCGCCTCCTATAACAACCCGGAATACGACAACACCATCTTCAGCCCCGCGATCAATGCGGGTCTGACCGCCGACCCCGATGATCGCTCCGGCACCCTGTTGTGTGATGATGTTACCTGCCCGGCGGATGGCAACGTGGATGGCAACACACTGGCGAGGACCTCCAAATCGCAACTTTCCCTGGGACTGAATTATCAGCACGTGTTCTCGGGCGGCTGGGTTGCCCATGCACGATTCGACACCAATTATCAGTCGAAACAGTACGTCACGGCGGTGAACCAGGGTTATGTTCCCGACCGCAATATTTCCAATTTGTCCGCGGGCTTGCGCGGTCCGGAGCATTGGGAATTCAGCCTCTGGGCCAAGAACGTATTTGATGAAGACTACGTATCCAGCTCATTCCACCTCGGTGTATTCAACCGTTATATCGTGGCCAAGGGCGCCAGACGCTCCTGGGGCGGCACAGTCAGGTACAACTTCTAGCCCGCATGTTGCATCAGTGGATGCGATGATCGCGCAGGATTTTACGTCGAGACGCGTCCTCGCGACCGAAAGCATAGTGGTGACTATGGTTGAGGGAGCATGGTCGCGTCTCGACGTAAAAGACCAGTGATGGCGCATCCAGCGCACTTTGTAACCGTGACAATGCTGAGTAAACAGGAATGACTCATTGGTAGACATGAACTTTCTCAATAACCTCAAGCGATCTGGTGCAATATGCGGGCTAGCCTTCAGTTTTGAAGACGCCAATGCGCTTGTGAGGGTCAAGCCGTGTGGCCTCGAATTCGAGCTCACCGGCGACACCCTGCGGATTTCTCACAATGCCGCCAGCTCGCCGAGTAACGTATCCAGGCTGACAACATCAGCGTACTTGGCGTGCATATCAAACAAATTCGCCTGGTGCGCTTGCGGATTCCGATCACCTACCGCCTCACGCGGGACAAACACGGGATAGTCATGTTGCAAGCCATCCACTACCGTGGCCCGGACGCAGCCGCTGGTAGTCAGGCCGGTGACCACCAGGCTGTCGGCTTGCTGTTGCTGCAGCAGGTTCGCCAGGGGGGTTTTGAAGAACCCGCTGGCCCATTGTTTTTCGATCACCGGTTCGTTCCCGGTCCGGCCGAGACGGGCATCGATCTGAATCCATTTTGATCCGGGTTGCAGGCAATTCAAGGCGTCGAGCCGCTGTCGAAAGACCCTGGCCTGGTCCGCCGAGTGATAGACCACCGTTGTGAAAAAGACCGGCAGCCCCCGTGCTCTGAACGCCTTGAGCAGTTGGGCATTGGCTTGTACAACAGCGTCGCAGGAACTACCCAATGAGCAGGCTGGGTCGGTGAAGCCGTTGATGAGGTCAATGGCCAGCAGGGCCGGCCTGCGGCCCAGTGACATTGGGTTTCTGGGCAAATCCATGCTCAAGTCATCAAAAAGTTGCGGATAAGCTGAGCGACCTGCCGGGTATGGGTTTCGCATACATAGGTAGTAGCTCCGTTAATGCTGGCAGTCTCGACCCGCAGCTCGGGATGCGCTGCCGATACTATGCCGGCGGCCGGTTTGACACTGCCGTGCAGGCCGTCCCCCGTGCCGGCAAAGAGCAATGCCGGTACAGTGATTTTCTTCAGTGCGCCGGCAAAGTCATAGTCGGTAACCGCCTGGTAGACCTGCTGATAATTCTGCCCCATTTGCAGCGCCAACAGGCTCTCGCGCTGGGTCAGTTGCAGCGGAACCGATTTGTCCTTGGCCCTCATTCGCCGCCAGGTTTGGCCGAAGTGCCGTCCGTCAGAGCGCGCGGGAAACGGTTCCGCCAGGGCCGGCAGGGATGTCAGCATTTCCCTACCGAGCAGGGGCGGGCCAGACAGTATGAGTGAGCTTGGACTGGCCGCTCGATTCACCGCCAGTGCAAGCGCGACCGATGCGCCGGTATGGTGCCCGAACAGGGCAAAGGGGCCGATGTCCAATTCCACCAGCGCCGCGCCACAGCTTTCGGCAAGAGCCGCAATGCTCATTCTTTCAGCCGGCGCTGTACTATCGCCAAATCCGGGCATGTCCGGGGCGATCAAATAGTAACTGTCCGCCAGCAACAGCATCAGCTTTTCAAACATCTCCGAACTGCTGGGCGCCTGGTGCAGCAATACCAGTGCCGGATTTCCGGGCTTGCCGGCATGGCGATAATGCAGTTGCGCGCCGGGACCGCAATCGAGGAATGCCCTGCGCACCATCGCCATCAGTCAGCGCCGCCCAATTCGATGCTGACCCACTTCAGCTCGGTAAAATGCTCGATGCTGAACTTGCCGCCGCTGCGGCCGATACCGGACAAACCCACGCCTCCCACCGGGGCGAGTGCGTTGGATTGAAACGCATGCATACCGATATGCACGGCGCCGGAACGAATTTCTTTCGCCGCCTTGAAACCCCATTGAATATTGTGGGTCAGGACGGCAGCGGACAGACCATAGTCCGTGTCATTGGCAAGGGAGATTGCGTGGTCGAGGTTATCGGCGCAAACCAGGCTGGCAATGGGTCCAAAACTTTCCTCGCGCCAGAGGGAACTATCGCACCCCGGTTCCAGCAATACGGTCGGTTGGTAGACCAGGCCGGAGTGAACAGCCCCACCGGTCAACAAACTGGCGCCATTGGCGAGTGCGTCCTGCTGGTGCGCCTGAACCTTCTCCAGGGCGCGCCGGTTGATCAGGGGGCCATAGGCGCTGTCGGTGTCTCTGACATCGCCAATGGACAATGCTTCGCAGCCCTGTTTCAGCGCTTGTGAGAACTCATCGAATACGGGAGCTTCCACAACCATCCGTGAATTGGCCATGCAAATTTGCCCGGCGTGGTTGAACATTCCCTGTATCGCCAGCGCCGCCGCCTGTGCTGGGTCGCTGTCGCGCAACACCAGCAGGGCGCTTTTACCGCCAAGTTCCAGTTGCACTCGGGTCATGTTCTGCATCGCAGCCCGGCCGATCAACTTGCCGGTTTCGGTGGAGCCGGTCAGGGCTATTCCCTTGACCGCCGTATGGTTTGCCAGGGCTGCGCCACATTCATCGCCGAAACCGGGCAGCACACTGATTGCCGCCGGGGGCAGGCCGGCTTCCAGCAACAGGTCGGCGAATTCCAGTGCAATCAAGGGGGTTTCTTCCGAGGGTTTGATAACAATGCTGTTTCCCGCCGCCAGTGGGAAGGCCGCCATTTTCACCAGCAGGGCCAGGGGCGCATTGAAGGGTGAAATAACGGCAACCACACCGAGGGGCTCACGCAACACCATGGACAGGCGCTCGGGAGAATCGTTGGGAAAGGTATCGCCATACAGGCGCCGTGCTTCTCCCGCCGCCGTGCGCAGCAAATCCACGGAGTAATTGATTTCAAATCGCGCCTTGTTGATCACCGAGCCGGATTCATCGATCAGCAACTCCAGGCAGCGCTCTTCCCCCTGCCGAGAGAGAATGTCCCCCGCCCGCAGCAGCACCGCCTCACGCCCTCCGGCCGGCAACCCGGACCAGACGGCAAATCCCTGTTTGGCTGCCTGCACCGCCAGCTCCACATCGCCGGCAGCGGCGCGGCCGGCCTGTCCCATCACTTGTTGGGTGGCGGGATTTATCACATCGAATCTCGCCCGGCCCTGCGCCGGTTGATGCTTGCCGCCAATAATCAGGTCTTTGCCATACATGGGATTCAGCCGGCAACTCCAATTACCCTGGTGCCTCTGAAAAACTCAAAGGTCTCGCGGGTGCCCTCATCGCCCAAACCGCTCAATCCCCAGGCAGGTCTGGGCGCTTCCGGGCTCAGGTTCAACAGCGTGACCGCATTGATCTTTATTACGCCGCAGCGTAGGTGTTCGGCGATCTTCCAGCAATGCTGTGGTTCGCCAAACACATAGGCGGCCAGTCCAAATGGGGTTTGATTGGCGAGCTGAATGGCCTGTGCGTCATCATCAAAACAATGTACACAGGCCACCGGGCCAAAGATTTCGTCAATGGTCAGTTCGGGGGTCAGCCCCGTGACCAGGGTAGGCGGATAAAACCACCCTTGCAGTTGTGGCAACCTGGTGTACTGCCGGGTTTCACCACCCAGGGCAATGAGCCTGGACACCTGTTTTTGGATGAGTTCCCGGTGCGCCCGGTGCGCCAACGGTCCCATTTCGCTGTGCTGGTCCAGGGAAGAACCACAAACCAGGTTGCCCAGTTTTTCCGCCACCAGGTCAAGCAGAGCCTGTTGCTGTCTCCTGTGCACCAACAGCCTGCCTACAGCGCGGCACCACTGCCCGTTGAGTGTGATCAGTCCGGTAACGATTCCACAGGCCGCGGCCTCAAGGTCGGCATCTTCCAGCACCAACAGCGGATTGTTGCCACCGAGTTCCAGTTGCGCCGGTTTTAGTTGCGCGGCGCATGCCGCGGCGACTGCCCGGCCGGCCGCCAGGCCCCCGGTAAACGATACCGAGGCAATATGCGGGTCTGCCGCCAGGGCCGCTCCGGCGGCGCCGCCGCCGTGCAGCAGTTGGCAGGCATCGCCAGGCAGCCCGGCCTCTTGCAGGGTCTCGACAATCAACTGGGCGGAATACGGCGCCCACTCCGAAGGTTTGATGATGGCCGGGCATCCAGCCGCCAGGGCCGAGGCCAGCTTGTGAGACAGGATTCCCGCCGGCGCATTCCACGGCCCGATGATCGCCGCCGGACCCAGGGCCCTGCGTTCGATCAACAAGTCCCCAGGGACGCGTTCATCATTTTCTTCGCCGAGCAGGGCGGCGGCGCCTCGAAACGCAGCCGCGCAGATGGCCGCCAGGCGAGTGGTCAAATGGATCACAGCGCCGGTAAGCAGACTGTCCAGGGCGGCGATATCGGCGGCTTTCGTATCCAGCAGCGCGGCGGCCGCCAACAAATGTTCGGCGCGCACAGCCGGGCTTGATGATGACCAGGTCCCATTGGACCGATACGCCCGCTCTGCGGTGAGCAACGCTCTTTCAAGTTGTTCCGGGCTGCTTTCGCGCTGCTGGTCAATCACTTCGCCGGTGTTGGCGTTACACAGCGGCGCGTCCCGTTGTTTCGCCACCGGCTCCCAGGCGCCGTCGATATGGTTCTGCAAGGGAATGATCGAACTATTGCTCAAGGATTTGTTCTCGATTTCTGCCATGCCGACGGTCCGCTCCGCGGGGCTACTCCTTAACCCTGTACCGTCCCGAAACTCTGCTGCTCCTGACCCTCAATCAGCATCTGGGCGCTCTGCAATCGGCCGCGTTCCGCCGGGAATGCCTGTACCAGGCCCATCGCCAGATCGCGAAGCGCACGCGAATGCGGGGTACTGAACAAGGTTCCCGAGGTGCCTGCACACTTCAGCGCCGCCTGCGCCACTTTGAAGGAATACTCCGCAACCTGGCCCTTGCAGGTTCTCCAGAATTTGATCACCTCATCTCTGGGGACTTCACTGCCACTTTCGATTTTGATCTGCCGCTGCGCCCACAGGGTCGCGGTCATCAGTTCGGCATACATCTCGCCAACCAATTGTTGCTGATAGGGCCCGGTGCCGACCGGCTTGCCGGTATCGACAAACTTTTTATCCCGCAGGCTGTTGATGGTCGTATGGTAAACAGCATGCGCCGCGCCGAGATAGATGACGGACGCGGCCACCTGGTTACCGACGAACCCCGAGCGGCTCATCTGGCAACTGCGCGCGAAAGCGCCCGGTATAGCCAGGGCATCCCGGTCGGCGACAAACACATCTTCCAGCACCAACCCCTCTGTCGCCGTGCCGCGCATGCCCAGCGCGTCCCACTGCACTCGCCCGCGCGTGCCGGGCGCATCCCGATCCACGAAGAACGTACACAGACCGCTGGCATCACTGACGCCCTGCAGCGAAGCGGTCACCAGATACTGATCGGCCACGCCGGTGGCGCAGCCAAACGACTTCACGCCGTTCAGCAACCATCCATCCTCGACCTTTTTTGCCTCTGTGGTGATGGTAATTGCCGACTGTTCGGTTTTCACCGATTCACTGGCGTAATTCGCCAGCCATTTACCGTCACGCCCCATGGTGTACAGAACTTTTTCCGCGAATGTCTTCACCTGAGGCGCTTCCTCGTCGTTGAACAGGCCGTCCTCCAGCGCGGACAGTGCAAGGTTGCCTCGCGATGCCGAGGTGTTGTGGAAAAAGTAGGCCAGGCCGGTCGAGGGGCAGACCGTACCCAGCGCAAATGCCACCGCGCACCAGTCGCGCAATCCGCCGCCGAGGCCACCGTAGTGTTGCGGCACCATCAGGCCCAACAAGCCGGCCTTGCTGAGCAAGCCGATGTTGGCGATGGGGAATTCCCCATCGTGATCGGCTTGCTCCGAGTTGGCTGCGATCTCCGGCAATATCTCCTCACAGCGGGCGGCGATTTCCCGCTCCCGGGAGTTCATGTCATCAATAAGAAATTCTGCAGTCATTTTGCTCATGATCATTTTTACTCCTTTTCTCCCCCTTTTCTCTTTTACCCTCTGTTCCGGGATACCGCCTGCAATACCTGTATTTGTTTTTGCACCGTGTCCGCACCCAGCAGCGGTGTTATCTGGTTCCATACAGGGTCAACTTCGGCATTGAATAGTATGGCCTTGTTGCGCTGGTCCCGTTCTGCCAACTGTTGCGGGCTGGTGTGCGCCACGGCCGCGGCGCTCAGGCCATTGTCCACCAGCTTGAACCAGTGTTCCTGGTAGCTGAGAACGGTTTCATTGATTTGCCGGAACGCCTCTGTGGTGGCGCGGTGGGCCAACATCCACGGTGACATGATCGCCCATTGGCGCGGCGATAATTCCGCCCTGCTCAGGCCTTCTATGGCCCTGCCGGCTACGCAGGCTTGCGTAAGCGGCTGAAATGCTTCGTTCATATAATCCAGGTTGGCCCCCAGGTCCATTCTGGGAATCAAATCCAGGTGGAAGGCATGATGATCTCCCGCACGTACCGAATCGACGGTAAAGTGCGGCACCGGGCTGTCCGATGGGGTGAAGGCGAAGACCATGTGCGAATCAAGCTGAATCTGCGGTACCACAATGGTCGAGGTAACTACCTGGAAAAAGGGACCGCCGCGAAACAGCCGCATATAGCCGACATCCGCGCCCTCGGCGAAGCCGGCCTGGCAGACAAACGACAGATAAGGCCCGCCTGCGTCAGCGTGAATTTCCTGCAGTTGGTAGCGTTCAACGATCCGGCCGAGCGCCAGTTCATGCAATTGGCGCGGCAGGGAGGGTTTGCCGTCATTCATTGTGTTACCTGTTGGCGGGAGGGAGAATGGGATTCCACCAGGGGTGAGGCCAGCTTCCAGGCGCGGCCCTGAAGCAGGTCGGTGCCAATGGATACTACCTTGTTCGCCGCATGGGACGGGGTGATTTCCGCCAGGGTGCAGGCCATCGGTGAGCGGGCGAAGGTGGTGGGAGGAAAGGTCAGTTTACCGTCAAACTTGCGCGATTCCCACGGCGTCAGAATGGTGAAGTCCCGGTGCAGGCGCGCGGCAAAACTGCTTTCGGCCCGGGTCCCTGCATTGACCGCG
>JAPOQD010000071.1 GCA_026710905.1 Halieaceae bacterium | reverse complement strand
TTTTTGTCGGACTTTCCCTCGCTACGGACGCCCAAGCCCGACAGGCTGCTAGCCCGCAGATTTTATTCATCGGCAAACGGAAAAAAGGGGTCTGACCCCTTTTTTCTGGTACTGGCCCGAACTGGCCACCCGAAAAAAGGGGTCAGACCCCTTTTTTCTGGACCCCTTTTTTGTTCGTGCGCCCCGCCACAGCGGCGCTTCAGCGCCCTCGCGACGAACGCTGGTGAGATATCCGGGCTAGCGGTCTGCTGAGTTATACGGATTGGCGAATTGCTTCAGCATACCTTGGCCAGTACTACTGTCTTTGTTCATAATCCGTCCCGGCGCGAGCCCGATGCTGTGCCGGAAGGGGGAGAAGATCATGCAGCAATATGAAATAGCAGTAGCATCCGCACGGCGCAGGGGAGTACCACGCCACCTGCTGCTGCTCCGAGCCGGTCTGGCCCTGGCCCTGTTACTGACCACGCTGTCGCCGGCCCTGGCCGTCGCGGATGGCCCCCCCAACGTCATTGTCCTGGTGGCGGACGATCTGGGCTGGGCCGATGTCGGCTTTCACGGTAACACCGAAATCGAGACTCCCTCCCTGGACCGCCTGGCGGCGGAGGGTGTGCAACTGGATCGCTTTTACACCACGCCGATCTGCTCGCCGACCCGAGCCGCCCTGATGACCGGGCGCGACCCTATCCGCCTGGGCATTGTGTATGGAACTATCCTTCCCTGGCATCCACACGGGGTTCATCCCCTGGAGACCTTCCTGCCGGAGCTGTTCCTCGATGCGGGCTATCAGACCGCCATGGTCGGCAAATGGCACCTGGGGCATGCACAGCAGACCTACCATCCCAACCAGCGGGGCTTTGAGCACTTTTACGGGCATTTACATACCGAAGTTGGGTTCTTTCCACCGTTCGGCAATTTGGGCGGCAAGGATTTTCAGCGCAATGGCGTCTCCATCGAGGATCAGGGTTACGAAACCTTCCTGTTGGCGAATGAGGCAGAACGCTACATTCGGGAACGGGACAGGGAGCGGCCATTCTTTCTTTACATGCCCTTTATCGCACCCCATACCCCGCTGGATGCACCACCGGAACTCAAGGCCAAATACGCCGGCATGGATGATCAGCGCCTGCCGGCTCGCAGCAAAAATACCGACAAGACCCGTCTGATCAGCAAATTGCAGCGGCGGCCCAGCGCCCGGCCCATGTACGCCGCGGTGGTCGATGGCATGGATCAGGCCATTGGCCAGGTGCTGGAGACACTGGATGAAGAAGGCATTGCCGACAATACCCTGGTGTTGTTCTTTTCCGACAATGGCGGCGCCGCCTACGCCACCGGTGGGGCGGACAACGTGCCGCTGCGGGGCGGCAAGGGTGAGACCTTTGAGGGCGGTATCCGGGTGGTCGCCACACTGCGCTGGCCAGCGCAAATCCAGGCCGGCGGCAAAGTGGATTCCATCATGTCGGTTATGGATGTGCTGCCGACACTGGCTGCCGCCGCCGGCATCGAGGCCCGTACCGAGTTTCCCCTGGATGGCCGTGACATGCTGCCCGCCATTCGCGATGGCCAGACAATGCCGCGCCAGGAGTACCTGTTTTTCGGTTCGGAAACCCCCATCAAGGGCCACTATAATTTGACTGCCTTCAATGACCACTGGAAGCTGGTGCAGGAAATTGTGCACGGGCTCTCTTCGGTGGATGTCACCAATTACCTGTTTCGCATCGGTGATGACCCCTATGAATACAACAATCTTGCTCAGGAGTACCCGAAAGTGGTGGCCGAATTGGCCGAGGAAATTCACTATTGGCGCAGTCTCTACCCGGTGGCCGGCACCCGCTCTGAACTGGTGCCGCCACCGGGCTGGCGCGCGCCACTGGATTGGGCGCAATACCCGACCCCATTGGAAGAGTTGCAAGGGCAAGCGGCCCCCGGCATGCCGCCGGAAAATGCCCTGGTCCCACTGGACTGGCAACACGGAGAAGCGGGCCGGCTGATCTACAACTGTGAGCCGTATCGCATGCTCGGTGGGGGTTTGTGCAAATAGCCTGGCAGACTGGCAGCCAGGGAAAGCCGGAAGGTCAACCCGGCGGGCGTTTTCCCGCCAGCAGGCCGCGCAGCCGGTCTACCAGGGTGTCGTACTTGAAATCGGTGAATTCGCCGGCATCCATGAAGATGCCATGCTTGTTGCAGAGTTCGTACCAGATGTGAATCTGGCTCGGGTCGGTGGTCTGCTCCATACGGTCTCCGCAGCGCGGGCAGTCCACATCGCCAACCTTGTTCCACTTCCTTCCGACCTTCGGATCGCCGGTGTCCAGTACTTCCGCCATCCATCGGTTCCTCAGCGCCTCCGCCTCGCCACTGTCAAACCAGAGGCCCTTGCAGCCGGTGCAGCGGTCTATGGTGAGATTGCCGTAGGTCACTTCTTCCATCCCGTCCCTGCACTTTGGACATTGCAGCACGTGTTGATCCGGGTTGTATCTCATTGCTTGTTCCAGTCTGTTGGTGGAATTGGCGACCGCAGGGAGTATAGGCAAATACTCGGTTACCCGCAAAACCTTATACAGGCATTCCTGCAACTGCCGCCGACCCCGAGAGTGGCGAGCGTTACACCGTTAAACGTTACCAGAGCGAAAAATCGGGAGACGGAGATTCGTGGCGGCATTCGAAGATCATACTCAAACCCGTCAACCCTGATTTCGAGCCGATTGTCCTGACCGGCGTGGAAGAGGGATCATTGCAGGTAATCGCCGAGGCCGTAGAGGTTCTCGGCGGGGGAAAGTGAGTAATACTCGCGGCTCGTAACGCTGTCGTCTCAGCCCTGCGCGATGTTTCTATCCGCATTCCTTGCTGGAGATGCACACGGCTTAGCTGTCCTCCCAATCAGTACCGGGCATGATTCGCTGCATGAACTGGTCAAACAACGGCACCGTAAATCCCGTGTCACCGTGATTCGGACTCCAAATCATTCCATTTTTGATCAGGTTGTTTCTTACCGGTGCAACATTGCGAACATGCCGGCCTAGCCGTTCCGCTATATCGCCGGACCGATGTGGCCCCGGCCCAAGGTCCGCCATTGCACGAAGGTATTTTTTCTCGGATGGCGTGAGCCGATCAAATCGAACACGGAAAAAACTGTCGTCCAGAGCGGCGACCGCCACAACGGAGGCCTTGTCCACATCGGAGAAAGTGATGGGGGAATTCTCTGCGCAATCCCAGGCATGCTTACTCCATTCCTGAAGAAAATAGGGATAGCCTTTGGTTCGTTGGATAATTTCGGCAACGGCATCGGCGGCAATTTTTACGTCCTCCGCCTCTGCTGGCCGAACAATCGCCACTGTAGCTGATTCCTTGTCGAGAGCACCTACTACCGGAAACTCGAATAAACGTTCCGCGTAGGATTTTGCCTTGCCCATCCTTCCCCGCAACTGGGGAAGCCCGGCGCCGATCAAGGTAATCGGAAGCTGTTGCCGTGCACAGCGATGCAGCGCGCTGATCAGAATCGCAAGCTGTTCCTCCTCAACATATTGCAATTCGTCGATAAACATCACCAGGGCAACCTCGGCGGCTTGGGCGGCGGCTCCCACTGTTTCCAGTAAAGCCGGCAAGTCCTGTTCCAAATCGCCATTGTCGGCGAGACCGGGTTCGGAATCGAAATCGAAACCCACTTCTATATCCCGATATTTCAATTTGAGCGCTTCCACAAATCCTGCGAGTGCTCGTAGCCCTCTTTCGGCCAAGTCCTTTGCTTGCTCCACTCTACAGAGCTTCAAGAGTGTCAGACGGAGTTGTGGCGCCAATAGCGCCGGGAGTGATCTTGACTCGGGCGCTTCAATATGAAGTGTGTAAAACCCTCTGGATTCAGCGTCCCCGCGAATCTTGTCGAGCAAAACGGTTTTCCCTACACCTCGCAAGCCTACCATCAAGACGCTCTTGGCGGGTTTTCCCAGGCGGATGCGCTCCATCGCAATTCGTGCTCGCTCACGAATCTCATCCCGGCCGGCAAGCTCGGGGGGAGGGGTGCCGGCGCCAGGCGAGTAGGGATTCAGAATCGGGTCCATGAGTCGAGTATAGCAAAGTTAGGAAAGTTAGGGAAAATGGATAAACACGCTAATCTTCCTATACTTACAGACCTCCTGGGCTAAACCAACTCCGGCTCGGCCCACTATGGTTTGCCCTTGTATGACGAAGAATCGGATGTAAAGGAAGTAAAATTGCAGCCACTGCCGAAAGACAGTGTAAAATGTGCGTATGTACAACTCCCAGAAGCCCCAAAGCGGCAGCAAATTCGACACCGGCAGAGGGTTTTCCGCGATCAAGGACGGCATCAGGAAAAATCCCGACAGCGCCATCGCCTCGCAACGCAAGCCACCCTGGCTGCGTTTGCGCATGCAGCGCGGCGCCAGCTTCCAGGCGGTGCTGGACACCGTGCGCGAGCATCGTCTGGCGACTGTCTGCGAGGAAAGCCATTGCCCCAATATGAGTGAATGCTGGAGCAACGGCACCGCCACCATCATGCTGATGGGCGCCGTATGCACCAGGGCCTGCCGTTTCTGTGCGGTGGATACCGGCAATCCCGGGGGCTGGCTGGACCCGTCGGAGCCGGCCAATTGCGCCCGCTCGGTGCAGTTGATGAAGCTGCGCTACGTGGTGCTGACCTCGGTGGACCGGGACGACCTCGCCGATGGCGGCGCCGCCCACTACGCTGCCTGCGTGCGCGCTATCCGCAAGGCCAATCCGGATACCGTGGTGGAGGCTCTCACACCGGATTTTTGCGGCAGTGAGGCGGCGGTGGCCACGGTGGTGGATTCCGGTATACAGGTCTTTGCCCAGAATGTGGAGACCGTGGCCAGATTGACCCGGCGGGTGCGCGACCCGCGCGCCGGGTATCAACAGACCCTGGATGTACTGGCGTATGGCAAGCAGCGCCAGCCGCGGCTGCTCACCAAATCCAGCCTCATGCTGGGGTTGGGCGAAACCGATGCGGAAATTCGCCAAACCATGGAAGATTTGCGCCGCAACGACGTGGATGTTCTCACTCTCGGCCAATATCTGCGCCCGACCAGGAACCATCTGCCGGTGGCGCGTTGGGTCCCTCCCGATGAATTCGACGCCTGGCGGGAATCGGGTCTGGAACTGGGCTTCGTTGAAGTCGCCTCCGGCCCCCTGGTGCGTTCCAGTTATCGGGCCGATCGCTTGCTGGAGCGCCTTGCCCCCGGGTTCGACCCTGCCCTGGCTGGCGGCTCGCGTATCCCCGCGTTGAATCTGTCGGCCTGAGGCCTGCGGGCCAGCGGCTGACAGGAAAAATACACGATGTCCGGCGCCATTATTCTAGACGATCTGACCGAGCCAAGGCACACCCCACAGGCGCGGGAAATACTGGCTGCCGTGGCGGAACTGCCGCTGGAGATCAGTAGCGAAGCGGTCATCTCCAGCGCCCGTTCGCAGTGCGACGCGCCTCTGTACGAAGAGCCCGGTTTCCTGCGCCGCATGGGCTTCTATATCGATGCCGTGAACGGCGTAAAAAATCTCAGCCCCATGGGCAGGATGACCACGCTGAACTTCATCGTCACCGCCCTGGTGCAGCGCAGCCGGCTGGAGGCCCTGTACGCCGCCCATCCCGAAATTGACCAGGTGGAGATCAAACGCCCGCTGATCATTGCCGGCTTGCCACGCTCGGGCACCACCAACATGTTGAACCTGATCGCCGCGGACACGCGCTTGCGATCACTGCGCTATTGGGAATCCCTGGAACCGATTCCCAGCCGGGCCGCCAGGCTGGGGGAGGTGGCTGACCAGCGCCGCCAGAACTGCGCTGCTCAGCTTGAAAACGTCAATGCCATCATGCCCCTGTTCAGCAGCATGCACGACCTTCAGGTGGAGAGTATTCACGAAGAGGTTGAATTACAGTGGCTGGACTTCAGCAGCATGCTGTGCGCCACGGTGGTGCATGTGCCGGGGTGGTTTGATTGGTATCTGGTCAACCGCAGGCTCGAACATTATCAATTTCTGAAACGGGTGCTGAAGGCCCTGCAGTGGTTGCGGGGTCCGCAACAGTGGGTGCTGAAAAGCCCACAGCACCTGGCATTTTTACCGGAACTCACCGAAACCTTTCCCGATGCCACGTATGTGGTGACCCACCGGGACCCGGTTTCCATCTTTACCAGTTGGATCAGCCTGACGGCGTATTCCGCGCGTATGCGCATGGAGCCGGTAGATCTTGAGGACATCGCGGCGCACGCGCGGAGCATTCAGGATTCTCTTTTACAGGGTCTGGTGCGCGATGTGGCGGTACTCCCCGAGGAGCGAACCCGGCATGTCCAGTTCCAGGACTTCATGGCCAATGACCTGGCCATCCTGGCTGAAATCTATGAACTCGCCGGGATCGGTCTTGACGCGGCCTCCCGCGCCGCCATTGAACACTACATCGCCACCCATCCGCGTGGCCGGTCCGGCAAGGTGCGGTATGACCTGGAAGGGCAATTCGGGATCCGGCGGGAGGACCTGTACCGGCAGTTCTCCTACTACACGAATGCCTTCCCGGTGCAGCGGGAAGCAGAAAATTCATGATTGATCAACTAATCATCTCCGGGCTGTTTCTGTCCCTGATCGGCTGCCTGGTGCTGACCAACTGGTCGGCCGCCTGGGTCTTTAGCTGCACCATGCTGGCGGCTTACTTTCTGGGTCTGGTGGAAACCACGGAAGTCCTCTCCAAAGCCTCCAATACCGGGCTGATCACCTTGCTGTTGTTGATCCTGGTGTCGGTGGGTCTGGCCAAGCTGAACTGGTTGAATCGCATCTCCGAGAGGCTGATTTCCCGCAGTTACGCCGCCAGTCTGTTCAAATTGGGAACCGTGACCGCCTTGTTTTCGGCCTTCATCAATAACACCGCGGTGGTGGCTACCCTGGCCAATACGGTTCGCAACAACCGCCATCACCCTGCCTCCAAACTGCTGATCCCGCTCTCCTATGCAGCCATCCTCGGTGGCACCATGACCTTGATCGGCACTTCAACCAACCTTATTGTCAGCAGTTTTCTCGAAGATGCCACCGGCCAGGGCCTGGCCTTCTTCGACTTTCTGGCGGTGGGCGGCAGCGTCACCGTGCTGGGTATGCTGGCGTTGTTTGTTTCCGGGAGATTGTTGCCCGATCGTGGCATGGAGTCCGTGGATTTTAACGAATACCTGATCGAGGCGGAGGTGGACCCGGGCTCGCCACTGGTGGGCCGGTCGGTGATCGACAACAAGCTGCGCGACATGGAAGACCTGTTCCTGGTGGAGATCGTGCGCAACGAACGCCTGATATCTCCGGTCGGTTCTCTCGAGCTGATCGAGGCGGGGGACAAACTGATATTTTCCGGGGACATCAAGAAAGTCGGTGAGCTGGAGTTGGTCGAGGGTCTTACCCTGTTCGCCCTGAATACCGGATTGCTCAGTCAGAACATCATTGAGGTGGTGGTCATGCCCAATGCCAGCATTGCCGGGCGCACCCTCAAGGAGAGCGGTTTCCGCTCGCTGTTTGATGCCGCCGTGGTGGGCATGCGCCGCGGTGGTCTGCGCCTGTCCGGAAAACTCGGCAATATCCCCATTCAGGCCGGAGACAGCATGATGCTGGCAGTCGGCCCGGATTTTCACGAGCGTAAAAACCTGGACAAGAACTTTGCCATTATCAATGACGAGGTGGTGAACAGCCCGGCGACAGTTTTCCAGAATCATGCCGCCAGTTTCGGCATGGTCGCCGTGATTGCCCTGGCGACACTCGGTTGGCTACCGCTGATCAAGGGGCTGGCGCTGCTGCTGTTGTTGATGCTGGCGATGGGGCTGGTCAGCGCCGGAGAATTGCGGCGGCGCTTTCCGTTTGAATTGTGGCTGATCATCGCCTCGGCCCTGAGCCTGGCCCAGGCGCTCGGCAATACCGGCCTGGTCGCGATTGCCGCTGACGCTTTCCACCACTATCTGGCGGCGTTGGGGCCCCATGCGGCCCTGGTGGGCATTTTCTTTTTTACCCTGTTGCTGACCGAAATAATGACCAACAACGCGGCCGCCGCGCTGAGTTTCCCGATCGCCTTCGGTCTGGCGGAAAGCTATGGCCTCAACTACATGCCCTTCATAATGTCGGTGGCCTACGGCGCCAGCGCCAGCTTTCTCACACCCTACGGCTACACCACCAACCTGATGGTGCAAAACCTTGGCGGTTATAAGTTCAGGGACTACTTCCGGGCAGGGCTGCCCATGTCCATCGTTTACTCATTGGGCGTCATTTTCCTGATTCCCGTGTTTTTCCCGTTCCAGGGCTAGCAGGCAAGCTCTCAGTGCAGGGCGCTGCGCCGCTCGGAGATGTCGGCCAGCCCCTGTAGCAGGCTCTCTCGGGTGGCTTCATCCGGGGCCAGTTCCAGGGCGATTTTCAGGTCGTGTTGGGCCATGCCGTTCACTCCCAGGCGCAGCCACAGCCGCACTCGCTCGACATAGAGAGGAAACGGTTGCGATGTCACCAGGAGTTTGAAATCGCTCAGCTCCAGTTCACGTGGGTAATCGTCATTGGCTTGCGCCAGCAGAGCGAGATTGTTGAGCATGCGTTCTACCAGGTTCCGGACCGTGGCGGGCCTGAAGGCCCCGTTACTTTCCAAATTCCTGTTCTTGAGCCAGCGCAGGCATTCCGCCCTGGTCACGCTTTGCATGTTGAGAGGGTCGATCAGGGTATCTTCTATGGAAACCAGGAAGTGGCTGGGGAAGTTGACCCCATGGGCGGTGACTTCCAGTTTTTCGCAAATACTGAGCAATACCGCCGCCAGACTGATAGGGATACCTTTCCGGAGGCGCAGCACATGTTCCAGCGAGCTGTTTTCGGATTTGTAGAGGTCTGCTGCAGCCGAGAAACCTTCCTGCTTGAGCCCCTGGGAAAGACTGGTGGCGCTGTTCCCGCCATCCAGATCCAGATCCCTGGCCAGGCCGTCGATGCGTTCCCGGCACCAGTCCAGGTTGGCGTCCGGGTCGACGATTCGGGTGACCAGCAGGGCGGCTTCCAGCACGGAAGGTTCCCCGCTGATGAGTTCTCTCATCTCCCTTAGCAATTGTGTTTGACTCATGGCTTCATCGTATCGGTGCAGATTGGTGAACTGTTTGTGAGCTGCGGCTACACTATACTCCGGCTGATATTGCGGTTCGAGTATCGGAGCTGACAATGAAAAAATACGAAGGCCTCAACAAGGAAATGGTGCAGCACTTTGCACCGCGCCCCGGCCGCCGTGAATTATTGCCGGAGATGAGCGAAAAGGCCCAGGTCGCCCTGTTGTGCAGGATGATTTTCAACGAGGGCTGGAACGAGCACATCGCCGGGCATATCACTTGCCGCGACGCCGACAATAACATCCTGGTCAATCCCTGGGAACTGGCTTGGGATGAACTTACCGCAAGCGATATTCTGACCCTCAATGAACAGGGTGAGATCATCGACGGTGACTGGAATATAACTCCGGCCATCGGTTTACACCTGCGGATTCATGCCCGCCGCCCCGACATCAAGGTAGTGATTCACAACCATGCCCACTGGAGTGGGATCTGGGCCAATGCTCATCGGATTCCGCCGGTCGTCGATCAGACCGCCGCGCATGTGCCCGGTGAACTTCCCTTGTTCGATGAGTACGGCGGCACCTTTGAAGGTGATGACGCCACCGATGCGGCGGTCGATGCCCTGGGGAATGCGGGCTGGGCGCTACTGGCCAACCATGGCTCCCTGGTGGTGGGCAAGGATTTGCGCCAGGCCCACTTGCGGGTGTTGACCCTCGAATGGCGCGCCCAGCGGGCCTGGTACGCTGAAGCCATTGGCGGCGGAGTGGTTCTGCCGGACACAATCGTGCAACAGGTGGGTATCACCGACGCCAACGGCTTTCCCTTCCAGTTTGAAGCCATGGCACGCCGTGAATTGCGGGCCGACCCTTCCATCCTCGACTGAATGGACACCTGACATGAATTTGCAGGCAAAACCGTTGGCCAATGTCGGCGCCGAGGTAACTGGCTTCGACATTGACCGGCCGATAACCCCGGAGGTCGAGGCGCAGTTGAAGGCGCTGTTCTATGAGTTCGGCATTCTGCTATTTCGCGGACAAGACATCAGCCCCGAGAAACAGATAGCGTTCAGCCGAATTTTTGGCCCACTGGAAATGCACCCGCTGGCGGCCTCGACTTCACGGGAATATCCGGAGTTGTTCCTACTGGAAAACGGGGTTGAACAAGACAAGTTACAAACCGCCTTTTATCACGGTAGGGAGATCGTCGGGCGGCTGGATTGGCACATGGACCTGCACTATACCGGAAAGCCCAATCACGGCGCGGTGTTGCGGGCCGTGATAGTGGCCGAGGAGGATGGGCTGACCGGTTTTGGCGACCTTGAAAAAGCCTGCGCGGCGCTACCGGCGCAGACCCTTGCGCTGGCGGAGAAAATCGAAGTGGTCTACCGCTTCAACATGCAGCGCCTGCATATGCGCTTTGTCGATACCGAAGGTTACCAGCCGGGTCCTTTCAGCCCGAAGAAGCCCGCCGATATGGGCTTTCCCGATTTCCCCGATTCGGTCTACCCCGCGGTGGTGCGGCATCCGATAACCGGGCGCAAGATCCTGGAGGTTGTTGAGCAATTCCTCGACCGGGTGATAGAGCCGCACAAGGCGGGAATGGACAACGAACAGGCCGACCAGTTTTTGCGTGAACTGATCGACCACATCCGCAAACCGGAGTTTCACTACTTCCACGAGTGGCGGCAGGGCGACATGGTGCTGTGGGACAACTGGCGCGCCATGCACTGCACCACCGGCACCCGGCCCGGCGTTCGGCGCCTGATCAATCGCACCACCATTACCGGAGATGTCGCCCTGGGCAGACAGTTGCAGTGAGTGGTCTAGCCCGCATATTGCACCCTCCGGGCACCTGGCGACGACTGTTTCGGCGCCTGGCGCTGTTGCCGGTTCTGCCGCTGCTGGCGTGCTCGGAAACGCCTGATCCGCAAATGTTTGAGCAGGCCTGGCGCCCCGCGGCGAAGGCGGAAACAGAGTGGCGGCACTATCTTGGCGACCCCGGTTTCAGCCACGCATCCGAGTTGGGGCAGATCAATACGGAAAATGTGCATAGGCTGGAAGAAGTCTGGCGCTACCATGCCGGAGGCGAACGGGAAGGCGGTATGTCGCAGATGCAATGCAACCCGCTGATCGTTCACGGCATCCTCTACTGCAGTTCACCGGAGATGGCGGTTTTTGCCTTGAATGCCGCCAGCGGTGAGGAACTCTGGCGATTTACCGGCGGCGACGATGCCGACCCCTTCGCTTTTCAGACCAGTCGTGGCCTCAGTTACTGGCAGGATGGGGCCGAGCGCCGTATTTTTTTCAGCTCCGGTTCCACGCTGTTCGCGCTCAATGCCCGCAACGGCAAACCTGTCGTCGAGTTCGGTGAGAATGGCCGAGTTGCCCTGCATACCGGCTTGCCCGCCTGGGCCGAACAAGCCCAGGTGATTTTGACCACTCCGGGAACCATCTATAAAGACTTGCTGATTGTCGGCAGCAGAGTCTCCGAAATGCGCGGCGCCGCGCCAGGTCATGTGCGAGCCTTCGATGTGCGCAGCGGCGCCCTGCGCTGGATGTTCCGCACTATTCCCGCGCCGGGTACGTTTGGAGCCGACACCTGGCCCGAGCAGGCGCTGGAGAAAGCTGGCGGGGCCAATTCCTGGGCCGGAATTGCCGTGGACCACAAGCGGGGCATGGCTTTTGTTCCCACTGGTTCCGCCAGCTTTGATTTTTATGGGGGAGACCGCATAGGCGACAACCTGTTCGCCAACTCCCTGGTGGCGCTGAACGCCGCTACCGGGGAACGTATCTGGCACTATCAATTTGTGCGGCACGATGTCTGGGACCGGGATTTGCCGGCGCCGCCCAACCTGATTACTTTGCCCGATGGCGGTGCGGGCTTGCCGGCGGTGGCCCAGGCCACCAAGACAGGGCATATTTTTCTGTTTCACAGGGAGACCGGTGAGTTGCTGGCTCCGATAGAGGAATATCCGGTGCTGGGAGAAGCGCTGCCGGGAGAACAATTGGCCGCCAGCCAGCCTTTGCCCCGGTCTCCGCCGCCCTTCGCCAACACGCAATTCTCGCCTTCCACCCGCAATCCGTCGGTGGCCGCCTACGTGGCTGCCGAGGTGGCGCAACTGGACCCCTTTGCCTTGTACCGGGCTCCCGGCGCCAATGGTGCGGTCCTCTACCCCGGTATGGACGGCGGTGCGGAATGGGGCGGTATGGCCTACGATGAAGAACTCAATTATCTATACGTGAATGCCAACGAAGTGCCGTACCTGTTGTCCATGATGCCGATGAAACCCGGGCAGGAGCAGAGTCTGGCGATGAGTTATGTGCTGTTCTGTTCTTCCTGTCACGGCGGTGATATGCGCGGTGATGGCAGGGGCGTTCCATCGCTGCGGAAGTTGTGGAAGCGGATGGGTCCGCTGCAAGCCTGGCGGCTGGTGCGTGACGGGGGGATACGGATGCCGGCTTTTGACACACTGCCCTGGTATCTGCCCGCCGGGGCCCTGTTTTATGTCTACACGGCCGGAGAAACCGGCCCGGCAATTCCGCAAGCCGAAGCGAGTGCCGGGTCGCCGGTAGCCTATATCAATGCAGGTTATCAGCGCTTTCTGGATCAGGAGGGCTTGCCGGCCTCAGAGCCTCCCTGGGGTACCTTGACCGCGATGGACCTGAATAAGGGCGCCATCGCCTGGCGGGTGGTGCTGGGCGACTACCCGCAATTGCTGGCCCAGGGAGTCAGCGGTCTGGGTTCAGAAAACTATGGGGGGCCGCTGATTACTGCCGGGGGTTTGCTGTTTATAGCCGCGACCCCGGATCGCATGTTCCGGGCCTACGACAAGCGCAGTGGAGAATTGCTGTGGAGTGCTGAATTGTCCGCGGCGGGTTTTGCAACGCCCAGCACCTATGCCGTGGACGGCCGCCAGTATGTGGTGATTGCCGCCGGCGGCGGCAAACTGGGTGAGCCGACCGGAAGTGATTACATCGCCTTTGCCTTGCCGGATAAATCGGCGGGATGAGGCGCAACGCGGCCAGCGAAGATAATGACCGTCATTAATCCAGCGTATTTTTGAGAAAGGAAACCGGCATGAGCGTAGCCAAAGACCAACGGGAACTGAAAGCAGCCTGGGACGAATTTATGCAGCAAGTACAGGCGGCGCGCGATACCATCGACAGCGCGGAGTTTTTTGCCCCGACTCCCACCAGCCGGGTGCTGGCGGAAGGTTATCGCTACCTGAGCGGGTTTCTGCACCATGGGGTGGAACGGGCCTTCCACGAAGACCCTGATTTTCCGGCTTTTCGCAACGCGCTGTCGATCTTCAACAAGTCCACCATCGAAAACAGTGACGCCATCTATTTTTATGCGCCGATTGACGGGCGCAAGCACTACCGGATCAGTGGCGAGGTGGGCGACAGCCGGCACTGGCGCGGCGAAGCGAGGGCCGGCGCCGGTCCGCTGGCGCCGCAATACCTCATCTTCGAGGTGAGTGGCGGGGGCATCGCCGGTGATTCCGGCGACCTGGCGGAACTCATGCCGGGCTATCGCACCGGTTTCGGCTCCCTGGATATTTCGCAACTTCAGCCGGACCGGGATGGCCGCATGGAATTGCGGCTGGGGCCGGAAAAACCGCCGGGTTACCACGGCCATTTCATCCGCACCCGCAAGCCACCGGCCGTTGGGTCCGAGGGCGGCGAGGACCGCTATGCCGATTACATCAGTGGCCGGCAGCTTTTTTACGACTGGGAAAACGAGGCGGCGATTCCCCTGGTGATTGAATGTCTTGATACGGCGGGCCGGCACCCGGAACCGCTGACAACCGCCAAGACGGCCGCCAACCTGCGCCGTATGGGCTCCCTCATTCTCGGCCACATGCGTTTCTGGCTACAATTTTACGACGTCCTTCTCAACTGCCATGGCACCTATCCTGCCGATGGGGGCAAGTATTTCATGCCGGTCAATGGATACAATGAACCCAACGCGGCTTCCGGGGAAACCGGCGGTGGTATGAGCACCAATATTTACGCCGGCGGGATTTATGATCTGAAGGAGGACGAAGCGCTCTATATAGAAGCCACTTTCACCGGTAACCCGGCTTACAGCAGCATGCATTTGGGCAACCTTTGGGGAGAATCACCGGACTACGCCAATCACCAGAGCAGTCTCAACCTGCATCAGATGTACATCGGGGAGGACGGCAAACAGCGTTGGGTAGTGGCTCATCGTGACCCCGGGGTGCAAAACTGGATCGATACCACCGGCTTGCCCAAGGGCTATCTGTCCCATCGCTGGGCGTATTCCGAATTGCCCCCGAAAGCGGACTGGCCCACCATCTTCTGCCGCAAGGTCGCCTTTGACCAAATCCGTGAGCAGTTTCCCCAGGACATGCCGCTGGTGACCGCGGAGCAGCGGCGTGAAGCCATCGCCATCCGACAGCGGCACGTGCAGCGCCGCTACCGGGTGTTCTAGCCGCCGCGGCGTGGAAAGAAGAGACCATGTATTTTGATTTTGCGTATTACTGGCGGGTACTGCGCCATGTCTGGGGGCTCAAGAATTACCCCAAAAAACCCAGGATGCTGTTGCGGTTGCTGCTGCAGGTGCCGTTGACCAGCACTTTCCACATGCTGTTTTTCCTGCTCGACTACCTGCTGTTCCCGAAATTGTGGACACAGAAAGTTGAGCAGCCCGTGTTTATCGTCGGCCACGGCCGCAGTGGCACTACGCTGATGCATCGCCTGATGTCCGCGGACCAGGACAAATTCAGTTACTTTCTGTACTGGGAAATGTTTTTCCCATCACTGCTGCAAAAGAAGCTGATTCGGGGCCTGGGCTGGATTGACAAACACTGGTTTGGAGGTCCCGTCAAGCGGCGTTTGCAGGCTTGGGACGAGCGTACTTATGGCGCCTTTCGCCACATGCACGACATGAGTTTGTGGAATGCTGAGGAAGATTGCTTTGCCATGACGGCGTCGTTCGTGACCCAGCAATGGTCGACGGAGCTACCCTTGATGCATGTCATCGATCTGTTTCACGTCGATGACATGCCGCGCAAACGCAAACGCTGGCTGCACCACTACAAGGAACTGGTCAAGCGGCAATTGCTGCTCAATGGCGGCAAGCGGATTCACCTCGCCAAAAACCCGTTGATGAGCGGGTGGGTCGATGCGCTGATTGAAACGTTCCCGGACGCCAGGGTGGTCGTGATGATGCGTGACCCCGCCGAGTGCCTGCCGAGCCTGTTGAAGCTGATGGAATCCTCCTGGCAAGGCAAGGGTTGGCAAAAGCAGGACTATGCGCGGTCCCTGGAGGTCCTTACCGAGGTTTGCCTGGACAACTACCACTATCCACGTGCGGCACTGCGGCGCAATCAGCACACCCCCAGCATGGTGGTGGATTACCGGCAGTTGACCAGCAATCCCCGGCAGACCGTGGAGCAACTCTACGCTCATTTCGGCATGAGTTGTTCAGAGGAGTTTCAGCAGTGGCTGCAGGAGCGGGCGGAGCTTGAGAAAAAACACCATTCCAGGTTCGAATACAGTCTCGGCGATTACGCCATGACCGCACAGCGGCTGGAAAGGGAGTTGGCTGAATTTTATGAAGAGTATGATTGGCCACGGCCATCGGAGCAGGCAGCATGAATGAACTACAGGGAAAGACCGCCTTGATCACCGGCGCCAGCCGCGGAATTGGCAGGGCTATTGCGACGCGGTTTGCGGCGGAGGGCGCCGCACTGGTGCTATGCGCTTCGCGGCTCGGTGCGCACGGAGACCTCGAAGGCACATTGGAAGAAACGGTAGCAGCCATCAATGGAAGTGGTGGCCGCGCCGCCGCGGAAGTGGCTGATCTGGCCAGTGAATCCGCCCGCAAGGACCTGGTGGCCCGTGCCGAGGCCCACTTCGGCCCCCTGGATATTCTGGTCAACAACGCCGCCGGCGCCAGCATGGACCTGCCCAGCCGCCTCTCCACGGCGCAGCGCAACTGGATGTATGACCTCAACCTGAATGCTCCGGTTGATCTGGCCCAGCAAGTGTTACCGGGCATGAGCGAACGCGGCAGCGGCTGGATTCTGAACATTTCCACCGCCAGTGTGAAACAGCCCCTGCCTCCCTATGTCGACAGCCGGATTGCGGCGCAGGTGATCGGCGGTTATGGCGCCACCAAGGCCGCCTTGAATCGCTACACCGAAGCGCTGGCGCATGAATTCAGCGGCACGGGGATTTATATCAACTCGCTGGCGCCAGAGTCGATTGTCCTGACCAATGTTGGTCCCGAGGTGGAAGCCATCGCCGCACGCCGGCCGGACCTGGTGGAACCGATAGAAATGATGGCCGAAGCGGCCTTGTCGCTGTGCAGCGGCTCCCATGTGGGACAGATCGCCTATAGCCGGTGCTGGCTGCATTCACTGGGGCGTGCGGTGATGAGCCTGGATGGCGCAACCCGGCTGGGGGATGCCTTCCTGCCAGGGGGCTGACAGGGCGAGCCCTGGCGCCCTATGCCGGCAGCATCGCTCCATCCGAAGCAGTTGACCCAAACCGCGGGGCGGGGTATTGGAGGCAAGTATGCACGGCCTGAATAACTGCCCCGTCTGTTCCGCACCTTGTGCCAGGGTAAACAACCGCTTGCAGAATCGGATACTTTTGCTTGCGCTATTTTTGTTCTGGGCATGCCAGGTTGGCGCACAGCAGAAAACCCCCGCACCTGTGGTTGCAACGCAGCAGGGCTCCTTTGAAGGCGCGTTGGAGAACGGTGCATACGGCTTCAGGGGAATTCCCTATGCCGAAGCGCCGCTTGGCCCCTTGCGGTGGCGGCCGCCGTTACCCGCTGCCGCGCATTCCGGGGTACGCAAGGCGCTTGCTTTCGGGCCGGTCTGTCCGCAACCGGAAGTCAGCGGGCCGGTCGATGAAGACTGCCTCAGCCTGAATGTCTGGAGCCCCGGCATCGATGCCGCTGCCCGCCCGGTGATGGTCTGGATACATGGCGGCGGTTTTCGGGCCGGTTCCGGCATCGTGCCGGGAGAACAGTTTGCGGCCCAGGGCGTTACCTTCGTTTCCCTGAATTACCGACTCGGGCCGCTCGGTTTCTTCTCTCACCCGGCGCTCGGTGGTGAAGCGGCCAATTTCGGCCTAATGGACATGGTTCTGGCCCTGGAGTGGGTTCGGGACAATATTGCCGCATTTGGCGGCGACCCGGAGCGTGTCACCATTTTCGGCATCTCCGCCGGCGGCATGGCGGTGAGTCTGCTGCTGGTCAGTGATGCCGCGAAAGGGCTTTTTCATGGCGCCATCGCGCAAAGCGGTTACGGCTCCTGGGCCCTGCCGCGCACGGGCAATGCTCCAGAACCGGCCCCGCTCGGCATGGCTCTTGCGTCGGCCCCTTCCGCCGAAACCCTGGCGCAGCAACTGATCGAACGGGTGAAGCCCTCAACGCAGAAAGCCCGAGAACTGCGCGAATTGGACGCGCTGTGGTTGACGGGGGCGGTGCAGGGTTTCCATTTACCGGTCGTGGATGGTGTGACGATCAGGGAGGAACCCGGCATTCTGTTCCTGGCCGGAAGACATCACGATGTCCCTGTCATCACCGGCGGCGCCAGCTTCGAAGGCAGCGTGATGCCGTACTCGGGGATCTCGCAGGAACAGTACAAGCGTGAGTGGGGAAACCAATTCGACGCTGCCCGGCTGCTTTACCAGCAGGACTTCGAGAGGGACCCCGGGCGGGGTGTGCAACGCATGTTCGGCGACAATCGCTACCTGCTTGCGGCGCGGGTTCTGGCAGCCGGCATGCACGGCAAGGCATCTCCCGTTTGGCTGTACTATCTGGATACGCCGGTGGTCGAACCTCTGCACGACTCACCTGGTGCTCCCCATGGCTACGATGGCCGGCTGCTTTTCCAGGCGTCCGAAATCACCGATGCAGGCCACCGGTCGCTGGCCCACCGCCTCACCGGCTACTGGCTTGATTTTGCGCGCAGCGGCGACCCCAACGGCGGCTCCCGTTTGCACTGGCCGGCGAACCGCGCCGAACAGGACAACTGGCTGGTATTCGGAATCGAAGACACGGCGCGCAGGGGAGTCATTCGTAAACGGCTCGATTTTCTCGAAGCCCGCTACCGGAAAAGAATTGGACCCGCCGCTGCATTGGAGGACATGCCGTAGGGGCTCGCCATGGCGCACCCGCCGGGCACAGGGCCCGCGGGTCGCACATGTGCGACCCCTAAAGGCGCCCATGATTTCCAAGGGGCTCGCCATGGCGCACCCTCCGCGCACAGGGCCCGCGGGCCGCGCATGCGCGGCCCCTACAGGTGCCCACAATTTCCAAGGGGCTCGCCATGGCGCACCCTTCGGGCACAAGGCCCGCGGGTCGCAAATGCGCGGCCCATACGGTGCCAAGCTGGCGAAGAATGTTAAATGTAAAAGTGGCTGGTGACATTTGAGAGCCACTCGCAGTGTCACCGGCCCCTTTTACCTTTAGCGAAACCTAGACAGGGGAATCAAGGCAAAAGTTTTTGCCTTGTAGTCGGCATATCCCGGCTTGTCCGCTGCGAGCTTCTTTTCGATCATCGGAATCGAGGTAAAGACAAACATCAGAAACATCGCTACCGCTCCGGTGGCCATCCATTTTTCTGAAAATCCCACAGATGCATATCCAAACAGGAGCACGCTGACCCAGATGCCGGTTTCTCCCAGATAGTTGGGGTGGCGGCACCAGGCCCAAAGACCGGTATCCAGAACTTCCTCCCGGCTGCTGCGGGTTTTGCGAAAGCGATGGAGCTCGCGGTCAGCCTGAAACTCGAGCCAAACGCTGAACAGTCCTACGGCCAGGGCGATATAGTCGAGGAAGTTGATCGGGTTGTCGCCAGTGACCAGTGCTGGATACATCGGGATACAACCAATAAAAACGATGATGGTTGGCGCCAAATGCACCCCAAGGAAACTCACGGGCCACCAAAGCACACCAAATTGCGCCTGCAAGTTGACGTAGCGCCAGTCAACATGGTCGAGTCCAGTCCAGGTGTAGCACCAGTTCGCCGTCAATCGAACACCCCACAACGTGATGACGAGCGCCAACATGGCTTGCCGCAACGTCTCAGCTTCACCAGGCAGGCTGATCAGGTAGGCGACAATGACTATGGGTATGACGCTCCAGTAGGGGTCATAAAAACTTGAGTTGTTGAAAGCATAACTAAAGGCAAACACCACAAGGGTGGCAACGACATCCGCAGCCAATACCTGCACCATGACATGGTAATCAGCAACAAATTGAAGCGTTCCCCAAGCGGCTGCGAATGCAAGAATGTAGCTTGTAACAACAAGAGAATTGGCTTTGTTCATAAGGGGGCCTCCATTTGCTTACGAAACTGACGGGGAGACAGTTCCACCCAACGCCTTGAAAAGGCGTGCCCAGGATTCGTTACTTCGCTGTATCCTGTCAGCCTGAACCTCCAGTGTAATCGCATTGAGTAGAAGGGTATAGACCGACAGGCGTTGCTGACAACGCTCGGTCTCCTGCTAAAGGGCAGGCTTCAGCAGTGTACGCGGATTGTCCAATGCCGAACCCTATAGCGCGATGTTACTATCGCGATATTGCCGTCCTCCGGAGGGGGTGTTGTCTTGAAGATATGCTGCCAAAGACTCGGGCCAGGTTACCCAGCGGCATGTTTCGCTCTACCGGGGGGATTTCCAATATGACGCCCACGACCCTTGCCCGTTGTTCCTGTTCGCAACCTGGGGCTATTGCAAGGGGGACGAGGCAGGCCACATTCACTGCATGGACCACAAAACGCTGCTCAATTTTACCTTCGCCAATGAGTCTCTGATGGCCGGCCTCTTCTACTCGGGTGAACATTGCTGAAGAGATCATGCGAATCAAGAAAAAAGAGCATTGGAGTAACTACTGGCGCCAGGGTCATTTGACTTCGCTACCCTGTGGGTTTGAGGCGAACTATGACGGCGAATTTTTGCGCTTTTGGGATGAGCAATTTGCACTATTGGGTTCGGGCGCCTGTGTGCTGGATGTTTGTTCCGGTAATGGTTCGATAGCGCTGCTTGCCCAGGATTACTCCCGGCGCAAGTCTCTGGGTTTCGCGATTAAAGCGGTGGATGCCGCCGACATTGACGTTTCTTCCGCCGTCAAAAAGAATGCTGCGCTCGCTCAACATCTCGCGGCTATAGAGTTTATCCCCAACACCTTGTTGGAAAGGATTACAGAGGAGCCGGAATCAGCCGACCTCGTGACCAGCCAATTCGGCATCGAATATACGGACTGGAATCGGTCGGCAAAAAATGTTCACCGTATATTGAAGCGCGGCGGTTACTTTTCCATGGTTGCCCACTCCCTGGATTCGACAATAATCACGCAAATCGAGTTGCAACTCCGTGACTACAATCGCCTGCAGAACGTGGATATCTTTTCCAGGGCATTTGCGTTCGAGGGCAGTGAGAATTCTCCCGGGAAGTTTGTCAGTCAACTCGACCATGCGCTTGACAAAATTTACCAACTGTCCAAGAGGAGCCGCTCTGACGTGTTATCCGGTGTCGGCAGCGTCCTGGAAAATATCCGCAAGTTGACCGTGAAACAGTTTGATGAAGGGTTTCAAGCCTTCGCCGAACTTCGAGCGGGTGTGAGAGTCAGCCACTCCATAGCAAATGATCTTCTTAGAGTTGCCCGCGCGCTGCGAAAGTCGCCCGAGTGGTACCAGGTTTTCATGGAGTATGGCCTGGAGCTGATCGAATCGGGAGCCCTTCATTACCACACCGGCGAAATTGCAGGGAAATTCTACCGGTACAGGAAATCTGCCTGACAGCGCCGCAAAAAAAGGGGTCATACCAAAAACAAAAAAAGGGGTCAGAGCCCTTTAATCCCTTCGGTTACTCGGCGGGGCCTTTCACCTGGGATTGGATTAAAGGGCTCTGACCCCTTTTTTTCTTTGGTGAGCTTTGCTGTTAGTCGTTGGGCTCGCAGCCGTCCTCATGCGCCATCCAGTGCACGAATCGGTGTAACGGATACATCGCATCATGCGGATTGCCGACCGTGCTCGGCCCCGCTTCTCCGAGGCGTACAATGCGCTGCGCGCCGCCGCTCGCCAGGCGGTCACGATAGTCAGGTACGCGCTCAAACGGATAGAACCCGACTGTCTGTGTGGCCACGTTGACGTACTTGATGGCGTCGTCGAGGGAATCGACCCGCACCACGTTGGCAGTCTTGTTGGTCGGGTGAAAATCCACAGGCTCCTCAGAACGAATGACAATGCCCTTGCCATCGGCCTCCCCCCAAACGCCGAATTCATCGTCCATGATTATCATGGCCTCGATTTCTTCACGCACCCCCATTTCCAGTGGGCGCACATCTCCTGACGCCGCTGCGTGCTCGGCAATTCGGCGCTGCAGTTGTTCGCAGAAACGGTCGGCATCTTCCTGGCTGCCCTCGACGAACTGGTAGCGGCTTGCAACGCAGGCTTCCTGGTTGAGGATCATAACGTCTGCCGCAGTGAGCTCTGCGGCCTGCGCCAGCGTTTCGCTGGAGGCGAACACTTCCCTGCCCACCATGGAAATAGACGTTTTGGGATCGAAAGAGACCAGTTGGAAACCGGGGCCGAGAAACTTGATGACGTTGTTGATTGCATCACCACCGCCCCAGGCGACAATCTTGTCGAAGTACTGGGGCCGGTAAAGTGCGCTTTCGAGCTTATCGTCTCCGCCGCGCCAGTACACTGCCGACATTGACTTGACCAGGGGATGCTCAGGATCGAGATCGGCCATTGTGCGCAGGATAGCGACCATGGTGAAGGGATCGGCAGATGACATCTTGAACAGGTTGACTGCCTTTACCATTGCCCCTTGCGCCACCGATTTCACCGCCACGCCGGGGGAGTTTCCCGGCAACACATGGATCAGCCGCGGCCCGAACGCCCTTACGAAACTCCTGCGTCCGGTGAAATCCTGCTTTGGTATCCATTCATCAAGTGCTTTTGGATCGGGAAAATTCTGCTCGACTTCCGCCATCAGGATGCGCTTGTCGAGATAGGAAACTGCGTGCCTTGCCGTGGTTTCCACCACGCTGCGCGGCAGGATATGGGTGGAGGCCATGCGGTCAAAACATTGCTGCATATAGGGGTTGTCCGGCGCCAATAAACGCTGGCCGGTCTCAACCAGAAAGTCGATGATCTCGGCCAGCGGTACATTGAGCAGCGGCGGCGTCTCGGTACGCGGGTAAACCACCTGGTCTAAATTTATCAGCGGTGTGGCGAAATTTACCCCAAGGTCCCGGGAGCTCTGGATGGAATCACTGCCTTCCACCAGCTTGCCGCAAACGAAAAACGGCGCAGGTATTGCAGCCTTCACAGTCTCTGGGTCCGGTTTTGTTAGCTGGTTCATGAAACACCTCGTACACAGGCATCCACGGCGCCCGCACGCACGGGGTTGGTACGTTTGTCAATGGCATGGCCCATGGTTTTTCGCCTTGTCCGATTTACGAGTCCGTGAATTTTCCTGGAATGCCGTAGCATTAGTGTACTTGTCTGATCCTGAATCCCCTAGCCCGCACATCCATCCACCACACACGCGGCCAATGATGGTCGATATCCCGATCATCCCCGCTCCGGCTTGCAGCTCAATCTCCCTCTACATGGTAGGTTTCCAGCGCGGCGGCAGTGACTGCCTGCGGGGTGAAGGGTATATCCAGCCACTCCTTGCGCGAGAACATTTCCGTCTGGTCCCGGTGCCAGCGAGATTCCGGATTGGCTGACAGGGAATAGGTGAGGATGCCGCGTACCCTGGGCCCATTTTCCGAAAACCCGGTGCTCATGATCCAACTCGAGGCCCACTTGTCGACTTCCGGGTAGCCCTTTTCCCCCTGGAAGCTGGCCTCGATCTTGTTGAAGACGCCTTCAATCTCCGGGCCGCCGTGCAGTGGAATGAATTGCTGGTTGCGGGTGACTCCCTGCAACTCGCCGAGGCTGGCGCCCAGCGGCAACCCGGCAGCCCGCAGTTGCGCTATGGCCTCGGCCAGCGCTGTCAGTGCGGCATCACGCGCCTCCTCACCGAGGCCACGGGGGGTGTTGACCGGGTCGGTCTCTGCAAATTCTGTCGCCGGGGTAAAATTCGCGGGCAACAGCCGGACAAACTCGTGCTTGTTGGCGTTAGCCAGGGTTTGCCGAAACAGGTGTGCGCCGCGGCTGTCGAGGTTGGCGTGGAGGTCCCAGTCGGCGAGAATCCGGCAGGCCTCACTGAGGTCAATGGATTCGCCCTTGATGTCTACTGCCGTCTGTTGGCGGCAGAAGTTCACCAGGTCATCGCGGATGATCTGGCCCGCGTAACTCTCATTCAACAGGGTGAGTTCCAGCAGTTCTTCCAGGGTCATGCCCGCTATGCCATCCCCTGCCTGACCTGCCAGGTAGCGCTGGACCATGCTCAGGCCGGAACGGGTGCGCAGGGTGCGTGGACTGTTCTCGCTGCCGAGAATGTCCAGGTAGCCTTCGAGGGGCTCGGCCGGGTTGGCCAACCAATAGCTGTCATTGGAGTTGGTGACGTAATCCCGGCGATAAATCAGGGGTAGTTGCCGGGGAGGCAGAATTCCCGGCGCCGCCGCACCGCTGCCGCTTTTCCACAGACACTCGGAACGACTCCCGTCGAGAGCGGCCCCCCGCAGTACGCCGCAGGATTGCAACTGTTCGTCGGTGAGGTAGGGAACCGGGCCCGGGTCGGTATACATTACCCATCCGTGCCGGTCCGCGGCAATCAGGTTTACGCTCAGGAACTGGTATTTGTCGTGGACTGCCTTGAGCTCCTGTACGGACTCGGCGGCATATTGTTCGAAGGCTGATGCCTCACCCCGGAAACCTGCATTGTGCATGCGCACCGCAACTGCCGTTTCCCGGTTCCACGGGAAGAACGGGCTGGTAACCAGAAAGGCGCCAAAGTGTGTTGAATAAAAAGTGTGGCTGCGGCCATTGACCGTGACGGTTTCACGAACCATGTCACGCGCCTTGCCATCAAACAGGTACTGGGTCGGATTCCCCTCGACCAGCCGCAGTTGATAGAAACTCATGCGCTTGGCAGTTGACACGGTGCTGGTCCAGGCGATGTTCCCGGTGACGCCAAAGCCCACCCTGGGGCGGCCCAGCAGATTGGCGCCGAGCAGGTTCAGTTCACCGGGAATGATATGGTGCATCGGGTAGAAACGCTGGAAAGGTTCATTCCAGGGCATGTGAGGGTTGGCCAGCAACAGGGCGCTGGCGTCCTGGGCCGAATCACTGCCGATGGCTATTGCATTGCTGCCGCCCTGTCGGGGGACTTCCAGCCAGGCGTCGAGAGCGCTGGCCACATTGATTGCGTTCACCGCAGGGCGGAATGCCTGCTCCCCTTGCGGGGGTTCGGCGCCACCGATCATCTCCAGCATATAGTCCAGGGCATAGTCGACGCTGGACACGCGTTTCACCGCCAGGGCGGTGGTGGGCTTGACCCAACTGGCGCCACGGCAGCCGGGGTCGGAAATACTGTCGACCCCGGTTTGCGCCAGGTAGTGGTTATAGCCAGCCGCCATGCCGGCGAACATCTCCTCCAGCCGTTGCGGCACGGGTTCTTCCGCATCACCACGATCAATGAGCAACTGGTAGAAAAAATCACTGGTCCAGGCCAGCGGGTCTTGCGGGGAGTAACTTGAGAGCTGGGCGCCGAATTTAAGGTACTGCCGGGCCAGTATGCAGATATTGTCTTCCGACTGCGCGTAGCCGGTGGCAAAGCCCAGGCTGCCCCAGTCGTTGGCGGTGATGTGGGGAATGCCGCCTGCGCTGCGTTCGATCCTGGCCTGATAACGGGGCTCTGGGTCGGTCTGGGTGCAGGCAAGCAGGAGCAGGCTGAGAAACAGGGGCAGGCTGGATTGAAGTGCGCGCATGCATAAGCTCGGTGAGTTCACAAAAATACTCCAAAAGAAGTGGGTGTCCCGGTTCAGCCCTCCCGGTTCAGCCCTACAAAAGAAGTGGGTGTCCCGGTTCAGCCTTTTCGGCCTGCGCCGATCGCGCAGGATAACAGACCAGCGAGCACCCTTCGGGTACAGGTTCGCATCCAGCGCACTTCGTTACCGTAACGTAACCGTTCGGTATTGACGTGATGTCTGGCCAAGTCAGACGGGCTGGCGCCGTGTGTCCGAAGGGTGCAGTATGCGGGCTAGTTCAAACCCTTGAACGCGCCTTACCGGCAGTTACCCGCAAAGGGTTTACAATCAAGGGCTTCGTTTGTGGAGTATCTCAACATGGCCCTGGACCCGGTGCAACTGGCGGGCAGCAAGATCTTGATCACCGGCCCCACTGGCCAGGTGGCGGAGCCCGTAGTGGCGGCGCTGGCCGGGATAGCCGAGGTGCATACCCTGGCCAGGTTTTCCAAGGCCGGGGACCGTGAGCGCATAACCGCATTGGGAGCGAGTTGTCTGGCGGCTGATTTGGCCGAGCCGGACGGGCTGGCTGAGTTACCCACGGATTTTGACTACGTCCTCAATTTCGCGGTGGTGAAAACCGACAGCTTTGACTATGACCTGGCCGCCAATGGCGAAGGTGTCGGGCGGTTGATGCTGCACTGCCGGGAGGCCAGGGCTTTCCTGCATTTCTCCTCCACCGCGGTGTATGAATACGCCGGCCAGGAGCCGCGCCGGGAAGACGCTCCGTTGGGGGACAACCACCGGGCCATGTTTCCCACCTACAGTATCAGCAAGATTGCCGCCGAGACGGTTTGCCGTTTTGCCGGGCGGCAGTTCGGTATCCCCACCACCATCGCGCGGCTCAGTGTGCCCTATGGCGACAACGGCGGCTGGCCCTTCTACCACCTGATGATGATGAAACAGGGTATACCAATCGAGGTTCACCCCGAGGCCCCGAATAATTATCATCTGCTGCATGTGGATGACTACCTGGAAAAAATTCCGCGATTGCTGGCCGCGGCCACGCCGCAGGTGACCACGGTGAATTTTGGCGGCAGTGAAAAAACCAGTGTTGAGCAATGGTGCGCCTATCTGCAAGAACTCACCGGATTGGCGCCGGCCTTCAAGGACAACCCCAGGGCTTTCGGCAGCCTCGCTATCGACACTACCCGCATGCACCAATTGATCGGCGAAACCCGTGTGGACTGGCGTGAGGGTTTGCTCAGCATGGTGAAAAATCTGGCGCCAGAATTACTGCAGGAAGCTGCTGATGAATGAACTCGAACAGCGCATTGCCAATCTGGAGGCCGTAGAGGCCATCAAGTCACTGAAATTTCGGTATTTCGCCGCCTGTGACAACAAGCGGCCGGAACAGGTTCGCAATTGCTTTGCCGATGGTGAGGTGGATTTGCGCTATGGCCGCATAGGCGACTTTCGCAGCGCTGACGACATGGTGGCCGTGTTCACGCGTTTGGCCTGCGTCGAGCATATCGTGGAGATGCACCATGCCCAAAATCCATGTGTTACGGTACATTCTCCGACCGAGGCCAGCGCCGAGTGGGGATTGTACTATTTCATGATCGATACCAATCAGCAGACCGCGACCCAACTGGGCGGTTCTTATGATGATGAGTATCGTTGCATTAACGGGGACTGGAAAATTACCAAATCGGTGTTTACCCTGAGTTCCACCCTGATAACCGAATTGAGTGAGGGGCTGGCGAAACTGGTCTTCGCCGGCCGCACCGCCCCTTCTGAAATTGACGACCCGAATCGCCAGGCGGGCTAATGGAGACAAGCATGTATGATCTGATTATTCGCCATGGACAAATGGTTGATGGCACCGGGGCGAGGATGCGCAGCGCCGATGTAGCCGTCCGGGATGGACGCATCGCAGCCGTGGGCAAGGTGGACGGCGAGGCCAGGCGGGAAATTGACGCCAGTGGCTTGTTGGTGACGCCTGGCTGGGTGGACACCCACTCGCATATGGATGGTCAGGCCACCTGGGACCCTTTGTTGACCCCGGCCATCAACCACGGTATCACCACCCTGGTGATGGGCAACTGCGGGGTGGGTTTTGCCCCCTGCGAACCAAATACTGAAGCACGTGACCGCATGATTGCGGTAATGGAGGATGTAGAAGATATTCCCGGAGCTGCCCTGCATGAGGGCATCAGTTGGCAGTGGGAGAGCTTTCCCGAATACCTGGACGCACTGGACCGCTTCCCCCGCGCCATCGATGTGGCCGCCCAAGTGCCGCACTGCGCCGTGCGCACTTACGTGATGGGGGAACGCGGCGTCAACAACGAGTACGCCACCCCCGAAGATGTGCAGCGCATGGCGTCTATCGTCCGCGAGGGTATCGAGGCCGGGGCGATTGGGTTCTCCACTTCACGTACCGAACTGCACACCACCCGTGAGGGGATTCCCATGCCCGGAACCTACTCGGATGAAGCGGAATTGCTGGGTATCGGTAAAACCCTGGGAGACCTGGGCAAAGGCATCTATCAACTGGTTTCCGACTGGGATGACTGGGAGAAGGAGATGGACTGGATGAAGCGCCTGTCCATCGAAAATCACTGCCGCATCAATTTTGTGCTGTTCTACCAGGACGAAACCAAGTGGCCCCGAGTGGAAGCGCAACTGGCCTACGTGAAACAGGCCAATGCCGAGGGCGCCCAGTTGGTTGCCCACGTAGGGGCGCGTCCGGTCAGTGTGTTGATGAACTTCAACGGCACCGTGCATCCTTTTTTCCTGCACCAGAACTTCGCCCCCCTGGCTTCGCTGAGCCAGGAGCAGCGCATGCGGAAATTGCGCGACCCCCAGGTACGGGCCGCCATACTGGCCGAAACGGCGCCCAGTATGGGCCACGAAGTCGCCGACCGCATGACCTCAGATTTCGGCCTGATGTTCGAGTTGGGCGAGGAGCCCGATTACGAACCTGACCTTTCGCAAAGCATTGCCGCCCGCGCCCAGGCAATGGGCATCAGCGCCGGGGAACTGGCCTACGACACCCTGCTGAAGCACAACGGCAACGCCATGTTGTATTTCCCGCTGATGGGTTACGGCAATGGTGACCTGCGGCGTCAGGTAGCCATGCTAAAGGATGAAAACTCGGTAATCAGCCTGGCCGACACCGGCGCGCACTGCGGGGTGTTGTCCGATGTCTCCATGCCGACCTACTTTCTTTCCTATTTTGTGCGCGATCGGGAACGGGGTGAGCGTTTCGCCCTGGAGCAGGCAGTGAAAATGCATACTCGCGATACCGCCCGCTGTGTGGGTCTGGAAGACCGCGGCACCCTGGAGGTAGGCATGAAGGCCGATATCAACCTCATCGACTTTGCCAGGCTGAAGCTGCATGCCCCGCGCGTGACCTACGACCTGCCCGCGGGGGGCCGGCGCATGTTCCAGACCGCAGAGGGCTATCGGGCGACCATCGTGAACGGTGAAGTCATAATGCAGGATGGTGAGTCCACCGGCGCCTTGCCCGGCAAGCTGATCCGTGGCGCCCAGTCCGCCCCGGCCCACTGATGGCCGCCGGGCAACGTCTGCCGGGCCGGGTGGCGCTGGTAACCGGGGCTGCTTCGGGCATTGGCCTGGCCTGCGCGCAGCGCTTCCACGCCGAGGGAGCCACCCTGGTGGGGGCGGATCTCAACCCCTGTACATTGCCGCTGTTCAGCAGTTTTCAACAACTTGATGTGACCGATTTTCCCGCCCAGCAGGCGCTGGTGGAGGATACCCTGAAGCACTTCGGCAAAATCGACATTTTGCTGACCGCCGCCGGTATCGGCGAAGCCGGGCCGATTCACATGGTGGAGGAAGAAGCCTTCGAACGGGTCATCGATATCAATCTCAAGGGAACGTTCCTGTCCATGAAAGCGGTGCTGCCGTCCATGCTGGAGCGGCGCAGCGGCTGTATTATCACCATCGCCAGCGTCGAGGGTCTGATCGGCTGTGAAGGCGGCAGTTCCTACAACGCGTCCAAGGGGGGCGTGGTATTGTTGACAAAAAATGCCGCCATGGACTACGGCAAGTCCGGCATCCGGGTCAACAGCATTTGTCCCGGGTTTATCGATACCCCCCTGTTGCAGGAGGTGATGGATCTTCCCGAGATGGCGTCGTTCAGGGAAGAGGTGGTGCGCCAACACAAGCTGGGCCGCCTCGGAAAGCCGGAAGAAGTTGCCGGTGCGGCCTTTTTTCTGGCTTCCGATGACGCGGCTTTCGTGACCGGTCAGGCGCTGGCTGTCGATGGCGGTTATACGGCGGGTTATTCCCACGGCGTGCTGGAAATGATGGGGCTCAACTAATTGTCGCCGTATCCCTGCCAGTGTGTACTTTCTTCCCCTAGGCCGGGTCCGGGCCCCATAGCGGAACCGGCACGGCGGAACTGAGCTTGGACACCCTGCTGATTTTGCTGTTGCTGATCTTCGGCGGAGTGGCGTTAATGGTGGTGCTTGGGGAAAAATTCGCCAAACCCATGGAGCCGGGACAGTTGCGAAGAATTACCCGCTGGATACTACCCCTGGTGGGACTGTCGATTGTCATCCAGCTTCTCTATACCTGGATGAACTAGCCCGCATGTTGCACCAGTGGATGCGATGATCGCGCAGGATTTTACGTCGGGACGCGGGCTGGCGACCGAAAGCATAGTGGTGGCTATGGTTGAGGGAGCATGGCCGCGTCCCGACGTAAAAGACCAGCGAGGGCGCATCCAGCGCACTTTGCAACTGTGACAAAGTTGAACTAACAAGAATAACTCATTGATAGACATGAACTTTCACAAAAACCTCAAGCGATCTGGTGCAATATGCGGGCTAGCTTGAATACATCAACATATACTGTAGGGGGCCGGGAGCATGGGGCTGTTTTTTCCGTTCCATGGGCCATCCATGGCCCATCCCGCGTCCGTCCATGGCGCTAGTCACTGAAAAAACAGCCCCACACTCCCGTCCACATAGACCGGGCCGGGGCCGTCTTGTTCGCAGTTGAGGTGTGATTGCATGACCGACTGGAGGCCGGACAGACTGGTGGCGGAAGCCCGGGCCGTTGATGGGCTGGAGGATTTTGGCAACAGCCATTATCGTCAGCCGCTGGCGCAACTGTTATACTCCCTGCAACATGAGGCCGGCCTCAATGAGACCGGCCTCCTGGTACTGCGCCAGCGGGTGGTTGATATCCTGGCCAACCAGTTGCGCATTCAGGAATATCTCAAACGATACCCCGAAATCCTCGATGAAAAGATTGTTGAACCGCTGGTGGTGGTGGGTCTGCCGCGTACCGGAACCACCATGTTGCATCGCACCATTGCCGCCGACCGCCGCATGTTCGCGCCGCTCTGGTACGAAGTGCGCTACCCCTGCCCGGCGCTGGACTGGGACCCGGGCGGCGTCGATCGGCGCAGGGTGGACGCCGAGGCGGAAATGAAAGCCATGGTGGATGCCAATCCCGATCTGTTGGCGGTGCACCCCATGGACGCCATGGGCCCCGATGAAGACATCATGTTGCTGGAACAGAGTTTTTACAGTTTCAATATCCAGGCCTTTGCCAACTTGCCGTCTTTTGACGCATGGATTGAAGCCCAGGACCATACAGTCGGCTACGAATATTGGAAGCTGTTGCTGCAATTCCTGCAATGGCAGAAAAAACGCACCGGCCTGAGCGCCGAACGCTGGACCCTCAAGGCGCCTCATCATTTGCATTACATGGACCTGGTCTTCAAGGTATTTCCCGATGCGCGAGTGGTGCAGACCCACCGCGACCCACTTGATACCATACCCTCCATTTCCAGCATGACCGCGGCGATCTGGGTGATTTACTCGGACAGCGCCGACCCGGTTGAAGCGGGGCGCACCTGGGCGCGCAAGTTCGCCAGTGGAATGAATCGCACCATGGATGTACGCGAACAGATGGGCGATCAGCGCTTCCTGGATCTGTGGTTCGAGGATACCGTGCGCCACCCACTGCGGGAAATTCAGAAGATTTATGATTTTATCGGCATGGAACTCACCGATGAGGCGCGAGCTGAAATGGTGCGCTGGCAGGATTTCAACAAGCGCGAAATGCGCCCCCCACACGAGTACACCATGGAGCAATTCGGTTTTACACAAGCGGGTTTGAAGCAACAGTTCGCCCGCTATCGCAAGCAGTTTATTGAACGGCACTAAAAAAGGGGTCTAAAAAAGGGGTCAGACCCCTTTTTTAAGACCCCTTTTTTATTACTTTTTTATTAACAGAGGAAAAAAAGGTTATGGCAAAACAGAAAGCTACCAATGTCCACTGGCATGAAGGTGATATCACCCGCGAGCACCGCTCCAGGCTGCTGGGCCAGCGCGGCGCCACCCTGTGGTTTACCGGCCTGTCCGGCAGCGGCAAAAGCACCCTGGCGGTGGAGCTGGAGGGCTTTTTGCACGAACAGGGAGCGCTCAGCTATCGCCTGGATGGGGACAATGTGCGCCTGGGCATAAATCGCAACCTGGGTTTCAGCGCAGAAGATCGCAGTGAAAACATTCGCCGCATCGGCGAAGTGGCCAAACTGTTTGCCGATTGCGGCGTCATTGCCCTGAGCAGCTTTATCAGCCCCTATCGCGCGGACCGTGACCAGGTGCGCAGCCTGCATGAAGCTGCCGGCATGGACTTTATTGAGATTCATGTGGATTGTTCCCTGGAAGTTGCGGAACAGCGCGACCCGAAGGGCCTGTACAAGAAGGCGCGAGCCGGGGAAATCAAAAATTTTACCGGCATAGACGATCCTTACGAGGCGCCTGAAAAACCGGAAATTCACCTGCACTCTGATCAACAGAGCCTGGACGAGGAAGTGCAGATCATTCTGGGCGAGTTGCAACAACGCGGTATCATCGGACAAACCGGGAGCAAGCAATGATCAAGCCCCATGGTTCCAGCGAACTGAATCCGCTGTTTGTATACGACTCCGGCCACCGTCACGCGCTGGTGGCAGAAGCCGAGGGCCTGCCCTCGCTGCTGTTGAACTCGGCCGCTGCAGCCAATGCGGTGATGTTGGGCGGCGGCTACTTCAATCCCTTGAAAGGTTTCATGAACCTGGCCGATGCGCTGTCTGTCGCCGAACGCATGTACACCACCGATGGTCTGTTTTTCCCCGTGCCCATACTCAACCTAAGCGCTGAAACCGGTGTGGAGGCGGGCAGCCGCATTGCCCTGCGCGACCCTGGCATGGAAGGCAACCCGGTGCTGGCCATCATGGAGGTGGAGGCGGTTGAGGCGGTCAGCGAGGAGCAGATCAATTTCATGGTGGAGAAGATTTTCCGCACCCGGGATGAAAACCATCCGGGAGTAGCCACCTTCACCGGCCTGGGCCGAAGTTTGCTGTCCGGTCCGATTCAGGTGTTGAACTTTTCCTATTTCCAGGCCGATTTTCCGGATACTTTCCGCACCGCGGTGGAGATTCGCAATGAAATTGCGGAGCGCGGCTGGCGCAAGGTGGTGGCTTTTCAGACCCGCAATCCGATGCACCGAGCCCATGAAGAACTTTGCAGGATGGCCATGAATGACCTGGGTGCGGACGGCATTCTGATTCACATGTTGCTGGGCAAGCTCAAGCCAGGGGATATTCCCGCCGATGTACGCGATGCGACAATTCGCAAGATGGTGGAACTGTATTTCCCGGCCAATACCGTGATGGTCACCGGATATGGCTTTGACATGCTCTACGCTGGCCCCCGTGAGGCGGTGTTACACGCGGTATTCCGTCAAAATTGTGGTTGCAGCCACTTGATCGTGGGCCGCGACCACGCCGGAGTAGGGGAATACTATGGCGGCTTTGACGCCCAGGCTATCTTTGATGAGGAAGTACCCGAGGGCGCACTGGAACTGGAGATCTTCCCCGCCGACCACACTGCCTACAGCAAGAAACTGGACAAGGTGGTGATGATGAAGGATGCGCCGGACCACCAGAAGTCGGATTTTGTGCTGCTGTCCGGCACCGCGGTGCGGGAAATGCTGAGCCGGGGCGTTGCCCCTCCCCCGGAGTTTTCACGTCCGGAGGTGGCCAAGATTCTCAGTGATTACTACCAGTCAATCGGGCCGGCCCCGGAATAAAAAACCCGGCTCGAATATGGCGCCGTGTAGGGAAATGGGATGGGCTGCCTGAAACGGAAAACGGGCTGCTACCACATTTTCTGCAAGGGACTTCGGAATCGGAGGTGGAATCCCGAGACATGAACGACGAACAACAACAAGCATTTGAGCAATGCCTGTACCGCTTCGTGGGTAGACAGGTGTGCGCCCGTACGGCGGCGAAGGACGCTGTCAATGAGGCCATGATTCGCCACTGGGCCGAGACTGTTGGCGACGCCAATCCTGCCTACACCGATGCGCAGTGGGCGGCCCGCAGTGCGCGGGGGCGGATTATTGCGCCACCGGCGATGATGTACAGCTGGAACCAGGAAGGTTTTCCGGTGGTGGCCCAGGGCCGGGCTCCGGATGCGCAAACAGAACTGGTGGATCTGTTCAATGAAAACGGTTTCACCGGGGTGTTGGGGACCAATGTCAAGCAGGAGTACTACAAGGAAATCGGTTTGGGTGAGCGGGTTCATTTGGAGATGGTGATCGACAACATTTCCGAACAGAAGGCTACCGCCCGTGGGATTGGCTATTTTTTTGAAACCCTGGCCAGCTTCAGTGACCAGCACGGCGACCTCATTGGTACCCAACGCTTTCGGGTGCTCAAGTTCATTCCACCGGAAACCGCAGCGGCGGCTGATGGGGGCGGGGCCGAACAGGACACGCTGCAGACGCCCACCCGTATCGCCGCGCCACGCGGTCACGACAATAGCTGGTGGTGGGAGGCTTGTGATCAGGGCCAGGTGCTGATCCAGCGCTGCCGCAACTGCCAGACGCTGCGTCACCCACCGCGCCCGATGTGCGGCGAATGTCAGTCCCTGGATTGGGATTCCATCGAATCCTGCCTGGAAGGCGAGCTGTTGAGTTTTACCGAGTTGCATCACCCCCGAATTCCCGGCTATCCGCTGCCGCTGATCTGCGGCGTCATCCGGCTGCGTGAGGGCGTAAACCTGGTCGCCAACATCGTCGGAGCGGAAGAACAGGCTCTTGCCATCGGTATGCGGGTGCAGGGAAAGGTCGAGCAGGTGGATGAAAAAACCATGCTGCCGCAGTTCTACCCCGCTGAAAATGGAGTGGAAAAATGACCGATTACCGGACCCTTGCCTTCGAAGAAGTTGAGGTAGGGGACAAATTACCGTCCCTGGAGATCGAGATCACCACGGGACTGATTGTGAGCACTGCCCTGGCCACTCGCGACTTCGAGCCGGTGCATCATGACAAGGCGGTGGCCCAGGCCACAGGATTGCCGGATGTGTTTATGAATATTCTCACCAGCCAGAGTTTCATGACCCGTTTCGTCACCGACTGGAGCGGCCCGGAAGCGGTGGTGAAGTCCGTGGATATCCGTCTCGGCGCGCCCAATGTGCCGGGCATGGTGATGACAGTCACGGGGCGGGTGCAAGCCAAGGATGATGATGCCGGGGAGGTGGAAGTCGCGGTTGCCGGGGAGAACAATATCTGGGGCATGCACATGGAAGGCTGCGTGCGTTTGCAGTTGCCGGGGAGCTGAACCATGGTGGCCAACATAAAAGACAAGGCGGTGATTTGCGGTATTGGCAACACCGAATTCAGCAAGAATTCCGGCGTGTCGGAACTGAATCTGGCGGTACGGGCCTGCAAGGCCGCCCTGGACGACGCCGGGCTCAGTCCCGCCGATGTCGACGGCATGGTCACCTTTACCATGGATACCTCCGATGAAATCGAGGTGGCCCGGGCCCTCGGGGTGGGGGAGATGACCTTCTACGGCCGCGCCCATTACGGCGGTGGAGCCGCCACCGCCACCCTGCACCAGGCGGCGATGGCGGTGGCCACCGGTATGGCGGAAACGGTGCTTTGCTACCGAGCCCTCAACGGCCGTTCCGGGCACCGCTTTTCCAGTGGTGTCTCGGGAACGATTACCACCGCCGACGCGATACATTGGGGCTGGTATACGCCCTATGGCCTGCTCACTCCGGCCAGTTGGGTGGGCATGTTCACCCAGCGCTGGATGCACCTGACCGGGGTAACCAAGGATGCTTTGTACGAGGTGGCCAAGGCGACCCGCGATTACGCCGCCAATAATCCCGCCGCCTTCTTCCATGGGCAGACCTTTGATCGCGCCGAGTATGACGCCCAGCGCATGATTTCCACCCCCCTGCAACTGTTCGATTGTTGCCAGGAGAGCGACGGTGGTTCCGCAGTGCTGGTGACCACCCCGGAGCGGGCCCGTGACCTCCGGCAAAGCGGCGTCGCCATTCGCGGCGTCGCCCAGTGCGCCGCCAGGGACCAGGAACAGATGACCTCGTTCTATCGGCAGGAATTCGCCGGCATCCCGGAAATGGAACGAGCCGCCCGGGATGCCTATGCCATGAGCGGCCTGGGGCCGGAAGATATCGACGCGGCGGTGATCTATGACGCCTTCAGCTCCATCGTGTTGTGGCAGTTGGAAGCCTGGGACTTTTGCGGGTTTGGGGAATCCGGCGATTTCGTCCAGGACGGCGCGCTGCGGCCGGGCGGGCGCCTGCCCGTCAATACCCATGGTGGCCAGTTATCCGAGGCCTATATCCACGGTGTGAACGGTATTGTGGAAGCAGTCAGGCTGGTGCGGGGCACTTCGGTCAACCAGCCCGCCAAGACAGTCGAGCACGCACTGGTGACTTCGGGAGTTGGCATTCCCACCGGCGGCGCCCTGCTCGGCAAGCAGGATTAGCCAGTTCCACGGAACTCGCCCGGTCCATGTAGTTCCCGAACCCCGAGGGCAGGTCTGGCGCGATTGACATACCATATAAGATATATATACTCATTTTGGTATGTGGTCGGTCTACGAACACCGCCGAATCGAAAAGCAACTCTCCAAAGCGCCCCTGGAGGTCCAGAAGCGCTACGAAAAGTGGAAGGATATAGTCGAACTCTCTGGTCCGAGTGGACTCAGGATGATTCGGGGGCTAAGAGATGAGGCGTTACGTGGGGAATGGAAGGGATGCCGCTCTTCGCGATTGAGTCAGCAGTACCGGGTGATCTACGCGGTTGAAGGTGACCGGCTCATAGTTCAGGTTGTTGAGGTAATTCCTCACGATTACCGGAGGAAATCCTGATGGGTGATTTTCGTAAAGCCAAAAGGCGAGTGCCGGTCTCTACCGGTGAGTCTGTTCGCATTATCCGCGAATTACAGGAGTTGAGTCAGAACCAACTGGCGGCGTTGGCTGGAATTCCTCAGTCAACCATTTCCGCTATTGAGCGAAATCGGGTAAACCTGGGAGTGGAGAGGGCAAAGACACTGGCCAGGGCGTTGAGATGCCACCCTGCCGTGCTGGTTTTTCCAGGCTGGGAGGCCGAATCCGAATCCGCAGCATGATCAGCGCTTGAAACTGATTGGCGCCCCGTGCAGTACGCAGACAGGAACGCCACTGGCGGCGATTCTCCGCAAGAAAATGGCCCGCCCGGGCCGATTCGAACGGCCGACCTACCGCTTAGGAGGCGGTTGCTCTATCCTGCTGAGCTACGGGCGGGTCAGGGAGCCGCGATTATTGCCACTCGACCCGTTATTGGCAAGCTGAAAACCGCGGTGAACCAGACCACGGCAGCCAAGGCCATTCGATAGCGGTTATACTACAGTCTATGCAGGATACTCGTCCCTTATTGCTGCAGAGCGATTTCCCGGATGTGCGCCGCCGCTCGGTGAGTACCTTGCAGGTCAACCTGGGTTATCGCTGCAATCTCAGTTGCGCCCATTGCCACGTCAATGCCGGCCCCACCCGCACCGAGGAGATGAATGGGGAGACCGTTGAACTGCTATTGCAATTGATCGGGCAGTTGCAACCCTCTGTGTTGGACCTCACCGGTGGCGCTCCGGAATTGAACCCGAATTTTCGGCGTCTGGTGGCTTCCGCCCGCCGCTGGGGTATCGAGGTAATCGATCGCAGCAATCTGACGATTCTGTTTGAACCAGGGCAACAGGACCTGGCGGAATTTCTGTCCCTGCAGGGTGTAACCATCACCGCTTCCCTGCCTTGCTACCGGGAAGAAAACGTCTCCCAGCAGCGCGGCAAGGGGGTCTACGAAGACAGTATTCGCGCCTTGCAGAAGTTGAATACCCTGGGCTATGGCCGCGACCCCATGCTGAAGCTGAATCTGGTCTACAACCCGGTGGGAGCAGATTTACCGCCACCCCAGCAACAACTGGAGAGGGATTACAAGCGCGAGTTGTGGCAGCGCTTCGGCATAGAGTTCAACCAACTCTTTACCATAACCAATATGCCCATCAGCCGTTTTGGAGCCGTATTACTGGCGTCCGGAGAGTACCCGCATTATCTGGCTCTGCTGCGCGACAACTTCCGCTCCGGCAACCTCGAGACCCTCATGTGCCGGGACCTGATCAGTGTTGACTGGCAGGGCTACCTCTATGACTGCGATTTCAACCAGATGCTGGAACTGCCGATTTTGGTGAGTGACCGGCGGCGGCATCTCCGTGATCTACTGTCGGGTCCCTCGTTGCAACAGGCCTCGATACGAACGGGTGAGCATTGCTACGCTTGCACAGCGGGGCAGGGCAGCAGTTGCGGGGGCGCCCTGGATGGTTGAAATTCACTACTCGGTGATTGTGCCGGTATTGAATGAAGCCGCTTGCCTGAAACACTATCTGAAACGCATTCGCAACTGGTGCGGCAACCAGGAACTGATCGTGGTGGACGGGGGCAGCGTTGACGGCAGCGCCCGAATCGCCGCCCGATTCGCCGACCGGTTACTGTGCTCCACACCCGGCCGGGCCTGGCAGATGAACCTCGGCGCAAGGGTGGCCACCGGAGAGTACCTGCTGTTCCTGCACTGCGACACCTTGCCAGAATTTTCCCCGGCGGAACTGTGCCGGGAACTTTCTTCTCAGCCCGGCTGGGGTTTTTTCCGGGTACGTCTGTCGGCATCCGGCAAATGGCTGCGCTTTGTGGAATACGCCATGAATTTGCGTTCACGGGTCAGCCGGGTGGCCACCGGTGATCAGTTGCTGTTTGTGCGGGCAGACCTGTTTCGGGCGCAACAGGGTTTTGCCGATATCCCGTTGATGGAGGATATTGAGTTCTGCAAGCGTCTGCGCCGGTTACAGCCGCCAATTGTCCCCGCTTTGCAGGTCACCACTTCCAGCCGGCGTTGGGAACAACGGGGTATCCTGGCCACGATCCTGCTCATGTGGCGCCAGCGGCTGGCCTATTTTCTGGGGGTCAGCCCCGCATCCCTGGCCGAAAGCTATTACGGCCCCAGGGAAAAGGCGCCGCTATTGCTGGTGCAATTCGCCCGCGAACCGGTGGCGGGACAGGTAAAAACGCGTCTGTTACCCAAATTGAGTCCGCTGCAGGCGCAGCAATTGCACTCCAACATGGTACTGCATACTTGCCGCACCCTGTGCCAATCCGCGCTCGGGCCGGTGCAATTGGCAGTGGCGGGAGACCCCGCGGACAGCTTGTTCGAGGATTGCCTTACACTTGGCGTGATGGTAGTTGTCAGGCAGACGCCCGGAAACCTGGGCCGGCGTATGGCCGCCGCCATACGTGAGGGGCTGAGGGAATACTCCGCGGTAATTGTGGTGGGCAGTGATGCGCCCACCCTGGATGCCGGTTATCTGCGCCAGGCCCGGCGGGTACTGGATAGCTGCGATGTGGTGCTGGGCCCGGCGGCGGATGGCGGTTATGTATTGGTCGGAATGCGGCGTTGGGTACCCCAGTTGTTCGAGGGAATTTCCTGGGGTAGTGCGAAGGTATTGGCGCAATCCGTGGAGCAACTCGGAAAGCTGTCTGTGCGTTATGAATTACTGCCCACGCTGGTGGATATCGACCGCCCGGAAGACCTTCAGCACCTGCCGGAAGCGCTGCAGGTGCCTGCTCGATAACCCCGAGCTTGCCGGAGGGCCAGTGGTGCAGGATGCTGTTTGCGGGAACCCGCTGAGGAGAGTGGGCGCCGCCGTGTACGGTGTGCCGCTCAGGCGCTGAGGTTGGCCTGTTGAGCAGGGCGTTCCTGTCCCGGATTGGAACGTTGATACAACAACCAGGCGATCGCGGTGCAATAGCTGAGATTCGTCTGCAATTCGTTGTCGGGGTCGCGCAAAAATGCCCGCTGGCTCGCCAAGCCTCTGACTTTTGAGGCAAGGTCGGGCTTGAAAGCCAGGTATTTATCCCAGATATCCCGGTGCTGACCGGTAGTAATGTGGTAAATCCCCAGGCCATCGCTACGGCGTGAGAACAGACCCACTTCGGGGGCATTCATGGCGGTGGTGAGCAGGAATTGTTCGGTGGCAGGGCTCCATGCACCCAGATATTCCAGGGTGGGTTGAATCACCTGATCTTTCAAAACAGCCGCGTTAGCCTGCATGGCGGTATACCTGCTTATGAATCAAAGTCCCTGGCGCCACGTTGCCGTTCTATTCATCGTGCCATCAACCGGTCCGCTCCACAGCGGTAAAACGGCGCTCTTTACAGAGCAATTCAGTAACGGTTTGTACGACTCGGCCGTTACTCCCACCGTTGCTCAGCCTTGTAACACAGAAAACAAAAAAATCAATGAAAAGTAGGGGCTTACACGGCATTCTTTACACTTTTGTGAAAAAGTACTGCTAAATATCCCTACAAATATCGACCCGCGCTTGCCAGAAGCTGCCTGGAAAAAAGGGAAAAAAGGGGTCAGAGCCCTTTAATACCTTCGGTTACTCGGCGGGGCCTTTCACCTGGGATTGGATTAAAGGGCTCTGACCCCTTTTTTGGGGACCCCTTTTTTGTTTCTTTTTTGTTTCTTTTTTGTGACCCCTTTAGTCTGGGGGGCGTGAGCAGTTACGTGAAAATGAGCCGTAATATCGATTTTTACGCCTTGTTGGGGCCAGCGATGATTGGGAAAACTTTCGTGGTATTCGATCAGCCAGCATAATGAGAATTGCTGTTATTACTGGCCGGATATTGACGTGGATTTGTCCAAGGAAATCATTAAAAACCCCGACAGGTTTCCACTAAAGGCAAAAGTCACCTGATGAAACAACTTGTCATCTGTGACCACGGCCCCTTCCGGGGCTGGCTTCATGGGGCGGGATATTCATCTCCTTGCTGTCAGGCAAGGCTCTGAAACCAGACACTATCCACTGAACCACCTTTGCACTGTCTCCATCGGCAAACGAGGGGTAAGTGTTTCCAGCGGCCTGATTGATGCATTCAGCAGCCGTGGCATCAACAACGCTTACCGAATCTTGCATGATTCCCGATAGCGTTTAACCGCGGTATAGATTGCCCTCTCTACATCCAAGGGCCGCAGTGAGCTGACCTGGTCTAATGGCCGCTGACGGATGTATAGCTTTCCCTGCCTGAACGACACCCTGACCGGGTCTTGCGATTAGCGGATTTCGAGCTTGATGCCCACTCGTTTGAGCAGGGTTTTTTCCTCGCGCAATTCTTGCCTGGTAAGAGGATGTTGTTGCAACCACCGGTCGGGAAATTGCAGTTGCAAGGACTGGCCGTCCGCCTCAACCCGGAAATCCGGCAAGCGTTCCAATTGCTCCACATACTTGAACAGGCTGGCCAGGCGCAGCAGGCAGACCTTGCGTAACAGCGGCAGCCGATCACGGGGGGGAATTTTCATCAAGTCGGAGTTGCTGATTTTCCCGCGCTGGAATTGCACCATCATCGCCATGATTTCCTGCTCGCCCTGGGAAAACCCCGGCAAGTCCGCATTGCGCAGCAGGTAGGCGCCGTGCCGGTTGAAGTGCTTGTGGGAGATGGCCATGCCGATTTCATGAGTACGGGCGGCCCAGCGCAGCAGGTCCCAATCGCTCCTCTCCAATTTCCAGTTTTGGCCGGAGCAGCGATAGAAAAAATGGCAGCGGCGCTGCACCGTTTCCGCAGCCTCGGCATCCACATTGTAGCGCTGCATCTGGGCGCTGATGGTGCGCTCACGCACATCTTCATGGGACATTCTGCCCAGCAGATCATAAATGACGCCCTCGCGAAGGGCGCCCCAGGAACTGCGCATGAACTGGATGCCCAATTCATCGAAAATCCCCGCGCTGATGGCAACCCCAGCCACAATCACATTGCGGCGATTGTCACTGAGACCTTCCAGTTCCAGATCGTCCATGTGCTGAAAGCCGAGCACGGCTTTTTCCAGGCGCGCCAGACCTGCCCTGCTAATGCCGGCCCGGGACCAGCCGTTTTGCAGCAGAATCGCCTCTATTGACCGCAGGGTGCCCGAGGAGCCCACGCAGTCCTGCCAGCGCGAGGTATGGTAGCGGCTGCGGATATGCGATACGGCCACCCTGACGGCTTCATAGGCCCGGCGGTAACGGGCCGGGCTGATTCTGCCGTTCCTGAAGTACTTGCGAGTGAAGGAAACGCAGCCTGTTTGCAGGCTGTCCAGAGAAATGGGTTCAAAGCGCCGGCCGATAATGAACTCGGTACTGCCACCGCCGATATCAACCACCAGCCGGGAAGTTTCATCATCGGCCAGGGTGTGAGCCACCCCAAGGTATACCAGCCGCGCTTCCTCCCGCCCATAAATGACCTCCACGTTTACCCCCAGCAACTGCTCGGCCCGCTGGGTAAATTCGTGACGATTGCGGGCCCTGCGCAGCGTATGGGTGCTCACCACACGGGTACGAAAGGGTTCGACACTGTCCAGGACTTGCTTGAATCGCGCCAGACACGCCAGGCCACGTTCCATGGCCGCCACATCGAGCAGACCATTTTTCAGGCCGGCGCCCAGTTGCACCTTCTCGGTGAGAGTCTCGATGGGGCGCATTTCCTGGTGTTCAACCCTGGCGACGATCAGGTGGAAGCTGTTTGAGCCCAGATCCAGGGCAGCCAAAGTTGCGCCCTCGGGCATTTCGGCTGCCGCACCCTGGTGGGCATTGGTTTCTGGCTGCATGCTCCCGCTCTGGAACCGGTTTCTGTTATGGTAATGGAACAACTCGAAAATGCACGGAGATTTATCATGTTGAGGGCTGGCTTTTTAGCACTGGCGAAAGGTTTGCTGGTACTTTTGGCGCCACAGGTTTTGGCTGCGCCCGCCACTCTGCTGGAGCTGTATCAGCACTTTCATGCCAAACCGGAACTTTCCTTTCAGGAGGTGGAAACTTCCGAGCGGGTTGCCCAGGAGTTGGAAGTGCTTGGATTCACCGTGACCCGGGGCGTGGGGGGTAATACCATCCGCCGCCAACTGGCCGAAAGTGGTTCCATACTCAATGACAAAGTCGGTGGACACGGAGTGGTTGCGGTATTCAACAACGGCCCCGGCCCCGTGGTCATGTTGCGCACCGATACCGATGCCCTGCCGGTGCGGGAACAAACCGGTTTGCCCTATGCGAGCAAGGTCATGGGGCAGGAACTGACCGGCCTGGAAGTAGCCGTGATGCATGCCTGCGGCCACGACCTCCATATGACGGCCGTGATCGGCGCGGCGCGGGAGTTGATGGCGCAGCGATCCCGCTGGTCGGGCACCCTGATCGTCATTGCCCAACCCGCCGAGGAGCGCGGCTCGGGTGCGCGGATCATGCTCGAAGATGGTCTGTTTGAACGATTCCCCCGCCCGCACTACATCCTGGCCCTGCATGCCTCTCCCGCCTTGCCGGTGGGTTCGGTAGCCTGGACATCCGGCTGGATGATGGCCAATGTGGATTCTGTCGACATCCGCATTCATGGCATTGGCGCGCATGGCGCCTACCCGCATACCGGCAAGGACCCGATTGTCCTGGCAGCTTCCATCATCATGGATTTGCAGACCCTGGTGTCACGGGAAATTTCCGCCCTGGAACCCGCGGTGGTCACGGTGGGTTCAATTCATTCCGGCGCCAAGCACAATATCATTTCCGACCGCGCAGACCTGCAACTGACGGTGCGCTCCTACTCTGACCAGGTACGGCATAAACTGCTCACCGGTATCGAGCGGATTGCAGTCAATCAGGCCCGCGCACTGGGTTTTCCGGAGGACAGAATGCCGGAAGTTGTGGTGAAAGAACCCGGCACACCGGCGCTGTGGAACGACCCGGCCCTGGTGGCGCGTAACGTCGAGGTACTCAAGCGTACCCTGGGGGAGGAACGGGTCAGCGAAGGAGAACAGGTGATGGGTGGGGAGGATTTCGCCCTGTATGGCCGGCAGGAACCGCTCATTCCAAGCCATATGTTTCGCCTCGGCACCGTTGCCCCGGAGCGCTATGAGGCGCATCTGCGCGGTGAATTGCAGTTGCCGTCCATGCATTCGCCCTTCTACGCTCCGGTTCCAAAAGGCTCCATCGAAACCGGTGTTACCGCCTTCACAGCACTGGTGCTGGACCTGCTGGCCCCCACCGAGTGACACAACAAACCTGGCGGCCCGCCGGGGCAGCCTTTGTCTGTCAGGCTGGCGCTGCCCCGTGCAGTTACCAACTGATTTCCGGCAGGCATTTGGGTGGAGGGTCAGGGGAGAGTGCAAGCAGGTTTGGCCGGATAAAAAAACGCCCTCAGGGCATGCAAAAGCAGTTGCGCCCGGAGGGTATTGCGGCCGGCATCTTCGAGACTGCCGGCCGCGGTTTGTAGGAGGGAGGGTTTAGCCTTTGACGCGATTGATAACCCGTACGCTAACGACCGCCGCTGCGATAGCCAGGTACGCTACTGCCAGTTGGTCGAGGATACTGTCCAGGTGACCACCGATTACCTGAATGTTACTCAGCACATTGGCATCCGCGGCCACCGCTGTAGCGATAACCACTGACAGGACCCCGGCAGGGTCCTCCGCGTCGACTCCACGAACGCCATAAACCAATCCAAGTACTACCAAGCCAAGTGGCAGCAGGTTCATTGGAACCGAGCCGGCAGCCAATCCTTCAACAATTGCGGCAATAGCAATCAAGCCAAAAATTATTCGATTTTCCATTTATCAATCCTCCACGGATTAGGACAACTAACATCAGTACACTCTTGTTCAGCGCAATCACCCTTGCCACCAGAACGGGGGCATTGGCGCAAAGCGTGAAAATGTACATTGACATTAACCCTATCACATGCTTGCACATCAAGATAGTATTTCTACGCACCAAGCTGTCGTCGAGCGAAATCAGGGAACCGGGCAGCAGAGCCGAGCGCGGTCGCGGTCCGCTGAATGTGGTCTACGCGCCTCCAACGGCTAGCAGCCTGTCGGATTTGGGCGTCCGTAGCGAGGGAAAGACCGTTTTGAGTCATTTTTTCTGCAATTCTGAGGCGAATAGTGGTTCGTGTAAC